>CAZAJH010000275.1:0-2550 GCA_964485385.1 uncultured Flavobacterium sp. | reverse complement strand
ATCAAATAATAATTCTTCTTTCCTTTTTGCAAAACTAGAAATTTGCCTTTGACTAAGTCTTTATCAGTGATAATATAATCTTCTGTCACTTTGGCTTTATTCAACGAAATGGCATTTTGTTTTAACTCGCGTCGCGCTTCGCTATTGGAAGGTAAAAAACCTGTTTTGGCCGAAAGCGCAGCAATCATATCCAAACCATCACCAAAGTCAGCTTTTGAAATGGTAGCACTCGGAACGCCATCAAAAACCTCAACAAAAGTGGCGTCATCTAATTTTGCCAAATCGTCCATAGTTGGACTAAAAAAAGCACTCGAAGCAAAAACAGCTTTCTCCAACTCTGCTGCACCATGCACAAAAGTCGTTACTTCTTGAGCCAAACGCTTTTGTAAGACACGCAAATGCGGTGCCTGATGATGCTCAGCAATCAAACTTTCTACTGTGTTCTGATCTAAGAATGTAAATATTTTGATGTATTTTTCGGCATCGGCATCGGTTGAATTGATCCAAAATTGGTAAAATTTATACACCGACGTTTTATCAGCTGTCAACCAAACGTTGCCTCCTTCGCTTTTTCCAAATTTAGAACCATCTGCTTTGGTGATTAAAGGTGTGGTCAACGCAAATGCTTTGGCTGTTTCCTCGTTATCCACATTCAATCGGCGCACCAATTCGGTTCCCGTAGTGATATTTCCCCACTGATCGCTTCCGCCCATTTGTAATTTACAATTGAAATGTTTGTTCAAATGGTAAAAATCATACCCTTGTATCAATTGGTAAGTGAATTCAGTAAAACTCATTCCGTTGCCCTCATTCGACAAGCGTTTTTTAACCGAATCTTTCGCCATCATGTAGTTAACGGTAATTCTTTTTCCAACATCGCGAACAAAATCGATAAACGAAAAAGTCTTCATCCAGTCGTAATTGTTCACCAAAATCGGCGCATTGGCATCCGTAGCATTAAAATCAAGAAAAGTAGAAAGCACTTTTTTAATTCCTTCTACATTGCGATTCAAAACGGTCTCATCGAGCAAATTGCGTTCGTCTGATTTCCCTGAAGGATCACCAATCATACCTGTTGCACCACCTACCAAAGCAATCGGACGGTGACCAAAGTTGCGCAAATGCACCAACAATATAATTTGAACCATACTACCTATATGCAACGAATCGGCCGTCGGATCAAAACCAATGTAAGCCACTGTAGATTCTTTTAAAAGTTGCTCTTCGGTTCCTGGCATCATATCGTGAAACAACCCGCGCCATTTCAATTCTTCTACTAAATTCTTCATGTATCGTACTAATTTGCGCAAATATAGCAATTGTCGACAGCAATGGCAATTTCAATTACAATATCAACGATAACAATTTCAGTTTTTATTTTTTGAAGCGATTGGCTTGGGCTTTCTTGTAATCCATGTTCCCGCTTTACGTTCCAATACCAGGGTCTAAGTTTGAAACTTAGACCCTGGTATTTCCTCTGCAATCGGGGCTAGAAAAAGAAACTTTTGGCTTACATTTTCCGGGTGCTAATGATTTAAAAATCCAACAATCTATTTATCTTTACCAACATGATTTTAGTTACAGGCGGAACAGGTTTAGTAGGCGCACATTTGCTGCTTCATTTACTCGAAAATGGGGAACAAAACCTGCGTGCCATTTACCGAAAGGAAAATCATATCCACAAAACCAAGTTGCTTTTTGAGTGCTACCAAAAAGGCGATTTATTTCCCCAAATTGAGTGGGTTCCTGCTGATATTATCGATATTCCTTCGCTTGAAGTTGCCTTTCAAGGTGTTGATTATGTTTACCATTGCGCGGCCAAAATTTCATTCAACCCAAGTGAAGAACAACAACTTCGAAAAGTAAATATTGAGGGAACGGCCAACATTGTCAACTTTTGCATTGATAAAAAGGTCAAAAAAATGTGTCATGTGAGTTCCATTGCCGCTTTGGGCGATTTAGGTCAAAACGAAACCATTATTACGGAAACAACCGAATGGAATCCAGAGGCATTACACAGCGATTATGCCATTTCTAAATACGGTGGCGAAATGGAGGTCTGGCGCGGTCAGCAAGAAGGTTTAAACGTGGTTATTGTTAATCCAGGTGTTATTTTTGGTCCCGGATTTTGGAACCAAGGAAGTGGTGCTTTTTTTACCTCAATTAAAAAAGGAATTCCGTTTTACACAACTGGTTATTCGGCTTATGTAAGTGTAATCGACGTGGTAAAAATTATGCATTTACTGATGCAGTCAGAAGTCAATGGCGAACGATTTACTGTCATTGCTGAAAACCGAACCTACAAAGACATTATCTTTACGATTGCTGATAAAATGGGCGTTCCCAAACCAACCATAGAAGCCAAAGCATGGCTGTTGCATTTGGGTTGGCGCCTAGACGGATTGCTTTCTTTTGTATTCAGAACCAAACGAAAATTATCCAAACAAGCGGCACAATCATTGCTCAACACTGACTTGCTATCAAACGAAAAAATAAAACAACAATTGCAGTACACCTTTGAACCCATCGATTCGTATTTGGATGTGGTGA
>CAZAJH010000274.1:0-2560 GCA_964485385.1 uncultured Flavobacterium sp. | reverse complement strand
AACTATTGCTGTAAATAGAAACCACATTAGCAGGATTGCGCGTTGGTATTGGCGCGTTGGTTGTAGGTGGAATTAAAACCGGTGGTGGTGCTAATGTTGTATTTGTAGAAGAGGCGGGAGTTGAATAAATTCCCGTTGACGTATTGTATTGGTACAACCAAAAAGTATAGTTGGTGCTTGAATTGAGTCCGCCCAAATTGAAACCAAAAGCAGTAGTTCCGTTTCCGTCGCCTGCAGTACTTCCGAAAGTATACTGCGTAGCTGTTAAAGGATTAGCAGGCGCAGTGGCAGTTGGAGAATAAAACAATCGATATACAATATTTCCGCCTGTATTGTTTGGACCTACAGCTAAAAACATACTCGACGCTGTTGGGTTAATAGCCACAAATCCAACAGGTTGTGGAACATTAGTTGCTGATGTCGTAGTTGCCGTAACAGCATTAGGAGGAGAATACAAACCAGTGGTTGAATTGTACTGGTATAACCAGAAGGTATAATTTGTACCAGAATTCAATCCGGTTAACGTAAATCCGAATGCACTAAAACCATTCCCGTCTCCTGGTGTACTACCAAATGTATATGGATTTGCAGTCAAAGGATTTGCTGGTGCTGTTGCAGTTGGAGAATAAAACAAACGGTACTCGATTTCACCACCTACATTGTTTGGTCCAACAGCTAAAAATACACTTGACGAAGTTGGACTGTTGGCAACAAATCCTACAGGTTGTGCGGGAGGAGTTGGTCCGCCGCCACCGCCACTATTTACTTCAATTACAACGTCGTCATAAAATACGGCAGCAGTGCTACCTTGACCTGCCATTAAAAAACCAATTTGAACATTTCCATTTGTGAATGGTGCTGTGAACGTTGCAGTAAATGTTTGCATGGTTGTAGTAAGAGCATAGCTTTGTCTGAATTGATCATTCCAGATACCTACATTTTGAATAGCAACAGTAATGTTTCTATTAGTTGCAGCTCGTGCTTTAAAAGAGAGCGAGTAAGATACACCAGAGGTAAAGGACATTCCTCCTTGTACTAATTGTGTATCCCAAAGATTTCCAGCAGCATTAGTTGTGCTGTAGACAGCTTCACCACCTGTTACTGCTCCTTGAGGACCAAGTGCCCAGCTAGTTGCGCCATTTTGAAAGTCACCATTCGTGAGTAGGTTTTGTGACTGTCCCATTGAGAAAGTCAATAGGAAGATTAATAATAAAATTTTTTTCATAAAATTGTTTGATTTTGTTAATTCTCAAATTTACCGCTCCTATATATCAAAACAATTTTATTCAAGTCTATAAAAACTATACAGATTTAACAAAGTTTGGTTTCTTTCCCAATTGCTTCACTTGTAAGCTAGTGTATGCCTTGTTGAACTATTGTTAAAAGGTGAAACAGACTCAATTTTGAAGCCATTTGTTGTGTATATGTATAGGTTGATTTTTTGTTTTTGTAATGATGTTGTACTCTTTTTTTTCGTTTTGATAAAAAAATAACACAAAAAATACATTAATTATAATTCTGTATCAATTTAATTACATAAATGCGATTGGTCAATTCTCTGCCTAAGAGTTTTATTGTATTATTTCTATCATTTTATTAATCCTAAAAAGCAACAGAGCACTATTTTTGTTGAACCTAAATCGGAAATTAATTGCGTTGGTCAAAAGTTTTGTGTTGAATTGCATCCATAAACTAAAGAATACATGAAGAGCAAGTTTCAATTGCAATTGGGAATCATTACTTAAGAATAAGGTATTTTCATTATCAACCCAAAAAGAAAATAGACTCCTACTTGTAGTAAGAGTCTATTTTTTTATTTTAAGTAAAGACTAATTTTTTAGGTATTTGTCTAAAAACTGTTCTTGTTCCCACAACAAGTGAAAGATGTTTTCTTTGGCTACATAACCATGTGATTCTTTTGGTAAAATCACCATTCGAACAGGTGCGCCAAGGTTTTTTAAAGCCTGAAAATAACGCTCAGTTTGTAAAGTAAAGGTTCCAGGATTATTATCGGCTTCACCGTGAGTGAGTAATAATGGTGTCTTCATTTTATCGGCATTCATAAAAGGCGACATCCCGTTGTATATTTCTGGAACGTCCCAGTAATTGCGTTGTTCACTTTGGAATCCGAAAGGTGTTAGCGTACGATTGTATGCGCCGCTTCTTGCAATTCCACAGGCAAATAAATTGGAATGGGTTAATAAATTGGCGGTCATAAATGCACCATACGAATGCCCGCCAACCGCTACTTTTTTTCTATTAATATAACCCAATTGGTCAACAGCATCAATTGCCGCTTCACCATTGGCAACCAATTGCGGAATAAAAGTATCATTGGGTTCTGTGGTACCTTCACCAATAATAGGAAAAGAAGCATCATCTAAAACCGCATATCCTTTGGTGGCCCAATATACAAACGAGCCATAATTGGGGAAGGTAAACTCGTTGGGATTTTTGTTGTTTTGACCTGCTGAGTTTTTATCTTTAAACTCCTCTGGATAAGCCCAAATTAACAAAGGTAATTTTTCGGTTTTCTTTATACGGTCGTAATTGGAAGGTA
>CAZAJH010000273.1:0-2571 GCA_964485385.1 uncultured Flavobacterium sp. | reverse complement strand
GTTTTACCGATTTTGATTCGTTTTCTCCTACACAACTACAATTTTTTTAAATGAAACCAACCCAATTATTTTGTGGCATCGACATTTCGAGTGCTACCATTGAAGTGTGCCTCCAAAAGGCCGACGGCAGTTTTTACAACGAAAACCTTCCCAACTCCACTCCGGGATTCAAAAAACTTCTGCAACTTACCAAAGGATTTACCTACCATTTTGTGATGGAATCTACAGGTATTTACCATTTATCGTTGTGTTTGTACCTCGAAAAAAAACGCCGTTTGTACTCGGTAGTCAATCCGTTGCAAGTAAAACGCTACATTCAAATGCAGTTGGAACCCAGCAAATCCGACCGAAAAGACGCCAAACACATCTGCTTGTTTGGTGTAGAACGCAACCCAAAGCCGTTCATCATGCCCGAGCAAGACTATTTTGATTGCCGATCCATCAACAACGCCATCGAATCGATTACGGCTGAAATCACGCTGTTTACCAACAAAATTCACGCGTTAAAAAGACAAAATCTCTCCCAAAAAATAGTACAGAAATCGTACCAACGCATCGTTCGCGAACTCAAAAAAGAACGTAAAAACCTCGAAAAACAACTACACAACCGCCTGCAACTGTGGCATCCCGAACTGGTAGAACTAGTAAGTAGCGTAATCGGTATTGGCCAACGAGCCACTGCCTTGTTGATTATTAGCACACAAGGATTCAAATACACCGAAACGTACCAACAACTGATTAGTTTTGCCGGACTCAACCCAAAAGAATACACCAGTGGCAGTAGCATTAGAGGTCGAGTCAAGATAAGCAAACTCGGGCATTCGAAACTCCGGCACACCTTGTACATGTGCGCACTCAACGCGATGATTAACAATCCTTTTTGCAAAGATCTCTACGAACGACTCGTAGCCAAAGGCAAAAACAAAAGAGTGGCACTGATTGCGGTGTGCACCAAACTACTCAAACTGGTTTTTGGCGTGGTCAAATCGGGCGTGAAGTTTGACAAAAACTACAAGCTGGCCGCCGCTTAAACAAACACTCATCCTAACAGGTTTTCAGAACCTGTTAGGTTTTTTTGAGTTAGAAGTAGTACAAAGTACCAAGTTACTATTCCGAGAGTTTGTTACGCCGTTCTGGGGAAAAGAGCCATCGCCTGGTATGGCAATTCCATTTTATACTCGTTTTTTAGCTGATGGTTGACAACCTATACCACAAAAAAGAATCGGTGCGGAAATGGGGTTCAAACCCAAAAAAGATAAATATAATTAATGCTTATCATTACAAATATAAATAAAAATATATGGATAAAGTTGTTGAACTTTGTAATAAAAAAATAAAACAAAATGAAAACAAAGATCACAATTCTCATCGTGTTGGCAACGCTGACCAGTTGCGTAACCATTAAACCAGGTGAAGTGGGCTTGAAACAGAAACTCGGAAAACTGTCCGATCAAATTTACCCACAAGGACCCGTATTCTTTAATCCTTTTACTTCCAAAATTGTACGAACCTCAATTCAAACCCGAAATTTGGAACTCAGCCTCAACCTGCCTAGCAAAGAAGGGTTGAGTATTACTTCGCAAATTTCTATTTTGTACCGTTTGGAAAAAAATGAAGTAGTAAAAATTGTCAATGATCTTGGACTCAACTACGAAGGAATCATCGCGAATGTATTTCGTTCGGCCTCGGCAGACATTTGTGCGCAGTATTTTGCCAAAGACATGCACTCGGGTAAACGATCGGAAATTGAAGCCGATATTTTAAAGAGAATGTCGAGTAATTTATTGGAAAAAGGCATCGTAATTGAGTCGGTGCTGATGAAAAGCATCCAACTTCCTCAAGGTTTGTCGCAATCTATTGAGAGCAAATTGAGAGCCGAGCAAGATGCTATGCGTATGGAATTTGTGTTGCAGCAAGAAAAATTTGAAGCGGAGCGAAAAATTATTGAAGCCAAAGGAACCCGCGATGCTCAAAAAATATTATCTGAAGGTTTGACCAACGAAATCATCAAGTTGAGAAGTATCGATGCATTTAACGAATTGTCTAAATCGCAAAACACCAAAATCATAGTAACGGATGGCAAAACGCCGCTTTTGATCGATCAAGATTAAGCCGCACTACTGCTGCCCTACCATTACGTATGTTTTATAATCCTAACCGGTTTTCAGAACCTGTTGGGATTTTTTTTAGTTGGAAGTACGAAGTGGAAAAATGTAGCTCGATATTGTTGTCATCCTGAGCTTTTTGAAGGTCCAAAAAGCAAAAAACAAATTACAAATAAGGTTCAAATTTCAATTTTTAAAATTCGAAACCGCTTAATCCTAACAGGTTTTCAGAACCTGTTAGGTTTTCTACAAAACCAAAGTTATAGTGCCACGCGAAAGGATTGACTAGACCAAATTTTATATCGTGCGGAAGCGGTGTAATCCTAACCGATTTTCAGAACCTGTTAGGTATTTTTTGATGATTGTGAGGCTCAAAGTCAGGAGACTTTGCGCAGCGGGGTTTTATAATCCTAACAGGTTTTCAGAACCTGTTAGGTTTTTTACAAAACCAAAGTTATTGTGCCAC
>CAZAJH010000272.1:0-2585 GCA_964485385.1 uncultured Flavobacterium sp. | reverse complement strand
CAGAAGCGTTTCTGCTAATATTGCTGAAGCATATAGAAAAAGAGAATACAAGAAATACTATATTCATAAGTTAACCGATTGTGATGCTGAAAATTCAGAAACACAAGTCTGGCTAGAGTTTGCACTCGAATGTGGTTATATAGAAAAGGAATTATTCAATAATTTACATAATGATTGTAATGAAGTAGGTAAGCTTGTTAATTACATGATGTTAAACCCTCAAAAATTTGGTGTAAAGATGTCAAAAAAGTAATCAATTTAGGTAATTTAACTGAAAGCAGCATACTGACCACTGACCACTGATCACTAATCACTGACCACTGAATACAATTATGACAACATCCACAATAGCTCTTTTATTACTCGCAGTATTAGTCGCTGCTGGATTGTCGTATTTTCATTATTTTTATAAAAACAACAACCGTTCTAAGTTGACCAAATGGTTAGCTTTGCTACGGTTTTTGGCTATTTTTGGGGTTTTACTCTTGTTAATTAATCCCATTATTTCTCGTAAAACCTACGAAACCATCAAAACGCCTCTGGCCGTTGTAGTTGATAACTCGAAGTCGATTGCCGAGTTAAAGTCGGAAGCCATCAGCAAGCAACTTTTCAACCAATTGGCTGATAATGATGCACTACAGGAAAAATTTGATGTACAATTGTACCGTTTTGATGCCGATTTTCAGGCTATTGATACCGAAGCAGAATTGAATTTTAAAGGAAAACAATCGCATTTTGATCAAGTAGCCAAGAGCCTAAAAAGCATCAACAAAAACCTCACGTTTCCTACTGTGTTGATTTCAGACGGTAACCAAACTTCGGGTGAAGATTATGTGTTTTCGTTTGACACCAACAACAAAGTATATCCTCTCGTGGTAGGCGATACCACCACGTACCTTGATTTAAAAATCAACCAAGTCAATGTCAACAAATACGCTTTTCACAAGAATAAATTCCCAGCCGAAGTATTTTTGCAATATGCGGGAACCAAAAGCGTAACGGCCACATTTTCTATAGCACAAGGCAACAACATACTCACGCAACAAACCCTTTCGTTTTCGCCTGCGCAAAAGGCACAAATTGTCAATGTGCTGTTACCCGCCGACAAAGTAGGTATGCAACTGTATACGGCCAAAATTACGTCCAAAGAGACGGAGAAAAACACCTACAACAACACCAAAAAGTTTGCGGTTGAAATCATCGATCAGCGTTCGGAGATAGCCTTGGTTTCGGCCATCAATCACCCCGATTTGGGCGCTATCAAACGCAGTATTGAAACAAATGCTGCACGTAAAGTAACCATTGTTAAGCCTAAAGAAATCAATGAGTTAAACAAATACAATGTACTTATTTTATACCAGCCAACAGCCGATTTTAAAACCCTATTTGAAGCCAATAAAAACCTACGCATCAACACGTGGATAATTACAGGTAACAACACCGATTACGGCTTTGTCAACCAACAACAAAACCAATTGGCGTTTCGGGTTTCGACCCAAAAAGAGGATTATACGGCTACTTTCAACTCCGATTTTAATTTATTTGCTATCGATAATATTGGTTTTGAAGGCTTTCCACCGCTCGAAAATGCCTACGGAACCATCACGCCCAATGCCAACGTATCGGTATTGCTGCAATCGCGTATCCGCACGGTGGAGACCAACGCCCCTTTATTGGCCTTTTCGGATAGTCAGGGTAGGCGATCGGCCTTTTTGTTGGGTGAAAACATCTGGAAATGGCGAGCACACACGTATGTGGAAAAGAAATCATTTGATGAATTTGATGTATTTATCGATAAAATAGTACAGTATTTGGCCTCCAACGATACCAAAAAAACATTGGTAGTCAACCACGAACGTTTTTACAATTCGGGTGATGCGTTGGAAATTACGGCTCAGTATTTCAACAAAAACTACGAACTCGATGAGAGAGCACGCCTAACGATTGCGGTTACTAATGTGCAAACCAAGCAGGTTAAACGCTACGATATGTTGCGCGCGTCCAATGCGTTTAAAGTCAATTTGGATGGTTTGGCAGCCGGAAAGTATTCGTTTACGGTCAAAGAACTCAACTCCAATTCGAGTTATTCGGCCAGTTTTGAGGTACTCGACTTTGATATTGAAAAACAATTTGTCAATCCCGATCTGGTGCGCTTGCGTCAGTTGGCATCCCAAACCCAGGGAGCTGTATTGGTGCCTAACCAATTGGATCAGCTCATCAAAACCTTGTTGGAAAACCAAGATTACAAAGCCATTCAAAAGGAGGTAGTGAGTAAAACGCCGGTTATCGACTGGATTTGGCTCCTGGTTCTTATTGCGGCACTCTTAGCCGCCGAATGGTTTATCCGTAAATACAACGGGTTGTTGTGATTTTGGGGGTAGTTTGTGGTTTCAAGTTTCAGGTTTCAAGTTTTAAGTTTTAGGTTTTATTTCGCTGCGCTCCATACCGTTCGGCTGCGCCTCGGGTCAGGTTTAAGGTTTCAAGTTTCAGGTTTCAAGTTTCAGGTTTTATTTCGCTGCGCTCCATACTGTTCGGCTGCGCCTCGGGTCAGGTTTCAAGTTTCAAGTTTCAAGTTTCAAGTTTCA
>CAZAJH010000271.1:0-2597 GCA_964485385.1 uncultured Flavobacterium sp. | reverse complement strand
TTTTTTTGAATGATCAATAGCCAACTTGGAATTTAGAATGTTGACGTTTTCATCACAACACAAACTCCACTCGTGTTCCCACAGCATTGTTGTGTTCATCATACAAATCAATAAAAGTAAATTGGTAATGGGAATGGTTTTTTTGGTTGAAGTGGCTGATGCGCTCGTTAGTGAATTGCAGTCCGAGCGATTCTCTTTTGTATGATTTTTTAGCTACATTTTCTTGGGCACGTTTTCGCCCAATACCATTGTCGGTGATGGATAGTTTAGTAATGTTGTTCTCCTGAGATACTTCAATAGTAATGGTTTTTTCTCCTTCTTTGAGCATCAATCCGTGCCACAATGCATTTTCAATAAACGGTTGTAAAATCAACGCCGGAACTTTTATCGAAGCGATATTGACATTATTTCGGTTAACGGAGAAATCAATTTTCTGATCAAAACGAATGTTTTCAATACTCATATACAATTCAATGATTTCCAATTCTTCTTCCAAAGAAATACTGTCGGTACGTGAACTTTCGAGTATTTTCCGAATCAATTTGGAGAATTTATTTAAATAATACACCGCTTTTTCTTTGTCGTTTTCAATCAGATACACTTTAATCGAATTCAAAGCATTGAAGATAAAATGCGGATTCATCTGGCTTCGTAAAGATTCTAGTTTTAATAATGAAATTTCATTTTCAAAACCCAATCGCAGCGAATTCAGTTTTTCATCCTCTGATTTTTGTAAGGCCAATTTTAATTCGCCTACTTTTTCGGCCAGTTCTTTTTCTAATTCTTTTTGGTGATTTTCACGTAATAATTGGTTTTCTCTTTGCTCCTCAATAATGCGTTGTTGCGCATTCATTTTTTCATCATAAAGCAGTTTCACTTTGTAACCCAAACCTAAAATAAATACAATCGATTCGAGTATGATACCCATGTAAAAAAAGTTCAAAGGTTCGGTTCCGCTTACCCGAGCATACGAATCGTAAAGAGAGTAATACGCAAAAAAATTATACAGAACAACACCCACCACAATGAAGTAGCCCAATTTGTATGGGATTTTTACTGAAATGTACAAGGCGTACAGTACAAAAACCGACATTGAAGGTATAAAAACAAAGAAAAAGTAACTGTTGAAAACACTGTGGTTGGCAGTAAGAATTGTATAGCTGAAAACTAGAGACGCAATCGTGACTTGTACAATGAGAAAGCGATGCAGTAGTTTATCGAATTTTGGAAAATGCACTTTCATATCGAGAAAAGCGCGGTAAAACATAAACAACATCGAGTTGTAAATCACTTGCGAAAACCAATTATAGGAAGCAAACAAGCTGCCTTGTAATGGTTTTACAACTTCTTCGATATGAAATGGCGTTTTGGTAAAAACATAGGTCAACAAAAAGAAATTGTACAATCCGTAGTACAAAAAACTTTTTTGCTTGGATTGTAAGTAAATCAGCATACAAAGCAAGAAATAAATTGCCAAGCCAGAAGTCACAAAACTCCATAACATATAATAAGTCTTGCTCACATCTAACATTAAATTTGGTCTAAAAAGGTGGATTTTTTAGTACGAGAAACAGGCAATTTGACTTGGTTGGTCAACACAACAAAGTCATCACTCTTGTGGAACTCTTTTACCTTATTCAAATTGATTAAGTAGGAGTTGTGAATGCGAAAAAAATACATGTCCTGTAGTTTTTCTTCCATGAATTTTAGTTTTTGAGTAATAAAAATCTTCTCTTTATTTTCAAGGAAAATACTACAATAATTGCCGTCACTTTCGCAGTAAATGATATCGTCTGGATTCAAGAAAATGATTTTCCCATCGCACGAAACACTGATTTTTTTGATCTGATGTTGATTTTTCTGTACCATCGTTTCTAAAGTGCGTTCCAAACGATCGTGAATGGAATGCTCTTCTTTGTGCTGGCGAATTTTCTCAATGCAACTTTTCAAATCGTCGGAATCGATGGGTTTCAACAAATAATCCAGCGCTTTTTCTTTGATGGCTTTGATGGCGTATTGATCATATGCTGTCGTAATTACTACTGAAAAATGACGGTTTTTAAACGAGTCTAAAAATTGAAAACCATCCATTTCGGGCATTTCTATATCCAAAAAAACACAGTCAACGGCGTTTTCAGATAAGAATTTTTTGGCTTCCACTGCACTTGAAAAACTGCCTAAAACAGTAACATCATCACAAAAATTGGCAATTTCCCATTGCATGCTTTTAAGTGCACTTGGCTCGTCGTCTACTATAATAACTGAAATCATATTGCTCAAATCAATACCCTAAATGTAACATAAATTTCTATAACTGCTATTGGTTTTGTATCAATGGCACATTTCTGAAAGTAATCTGACCGAAAACGTGTACAAATGGTCTAGATTATCGAAATGGGTTTAAAACAAATGTCGGATTTCATAATGCATTTTTTTTTACCAGAAATACAGAATTTCATACCAACGGTACAAATGCCAATTTAAAGCTCTATTTCTATGCTTATTTTTAATGTAAAATCAACAAAACAATTATTTGAAAATCAGCATCATGAAAAAGATTACTATTTTTCTGCTACTATTTTTCACTACAATCATAG
>CAZAJH010000270.1:0-2598 GCA_964485385.1 uncultured Flavobacterium sp. | reverse complement strand
GTTTTCACCATAATCAAGCAATTGGCGGTTCAAATCGGATTGCAAAAATCCATTAGTCCGCATACTTTTCGTCATTCATTTGCCACACATTTACTACAAAATGGAGCTGACCTCAGAGCAATTCAACTGATGCTTGGTCACGAATCAATAACGACTACAGAGGTCTATGTTCATGTAGATCG
Source organism: uncultured Flavobacterium sp. (assembly GCA_964485385.1). GTDB lineage: Bacteria > Bacteroidota > Bacteroidia > Flavobacteriales > Flavobacteriaceae > Flavobacterium. The sequence goes on along the minus strand of CAZAJH010000270.1, from coordinate 2,416 downwards.
CAAACATTTGACTCAAATAATGAATACCTTTCATCCCCGAAAGTAGCGATCTTTTTATTCATTTTACGTGTAGTATTTGTTTGACAAGTACAAAGCGTTGATTTCCAAATATTATTATTTTCTTTGCACTGCAAAATAGGAATCAAAGCGATGAATATGCTGGGAATGATTTTTACGTGTAGCGGAAGTAAATATTCGAAGTCTTGACCTACTTTATTCGATGTATCGAGCAACTAGCAGGAAAGTACTAATTGTTGTAAGTCCCCAAAAATGATTTTTCATTCCTGCTTTTTTTTGAAAGGATTGTAAGATATAAACTTTGCTTGTTTAGCAGAGCCTTAAAGAGAAATAGACGTGGTAAAGTTTTACTATGTTTTATTTGATTGTTTGTTGAAAAAAAAGCTGCTCATTACTGGGCAGCTTTTTGACTTTTATTATACAAATGCGTCATGTTATTTGGCAATATTAACTGCCCTTGTTTCTCGGATTACAGTAATTTTTACTTGTCCAGGGTACGTCATTTCAGTTTGAATTTTTTGCGAAATCTCAAACGAAAGATTTGAAGCCATTTCGTCACTTACTTTTTCACTCTCAACAATCACACGAAGCTCTCTACCCGCTTGAATTGCATACGCGTTTTTCACACCATTAAATCCAAAGGCAATATCTTCTAAGTCTTTCAAACGTTGAATGTACGAGTCCAGTACTTGTCTGCGGGCGCCTGGTCGAGCTCCCGAAATAGCATCACACACCTGAATAATTGGAGAAATTAAGTATTTCATCTCAATTTCATCGTGGTGTGCTCCAATAGCATTACACACTTCGTCTTTTTCACCGTATTTTTCAGCCCATTGCATACCCAATAATGCGTGTGGTAAATCACTTTCAGTATCTGGCACTTTTCCAATATCGTGCAATAATCCAGCGCGTTTGGCTAGTTTTACATTCAATCCTAATTCAGCTGCCATGATACCACACAGTTTGGCTACTTCGCGCGAGTGTTGCAATAAGTTTTGCCCATAAGATGAGCGGTATTTCATTCGTCCCACAATCTTAATCAACTCTGGGTGTAAGCCGTGAATACCCAAATCAATTACGGTGCGTTTCCCAACTTCAATAATTTCGTCTTCAATTTGTTTGGTTGTTTTGGCTACAACCTCCTCAATTCGAGCAGGGTGAATGCGTCCGTCGGTCACTAGCTTATGCAATGACAAGCGAGCAATTTCCCTTCTCACTGGGTCAAAGCACGAAAGAATGATCGCTTCGGGTGTATCATCAACTATAATTTCAACTCCAGTAGCCGCTTCAAGGGCACGAATATTTCTTCCTTCGCGACCGATAATTCTACCTTTGACATCGTCTGACTCAATATTGAATACCGATACGCAATTTTCAACTGCTTCTTCAGTTCCAACACGCTGAATGGTGCTGATGATTACTTTCTTGGCTTCTTGTTGAGCGGTGAGTTTTGCTTCTTCTAAAGTTTCTTGAACATAAGCCATTGCTTTGGTTTTTGCCTCAGCTTTTAAGCTTTCAACCAACTGTTCTTTGGCTTCTTCAGCAGACAATCCAGAAATAACTTCCAATTGTTCCACTTGGCTTTTGTGCAATTTTTCTAACTCTTGTTGCTTTTTGTCTAAATACTCAATTTTCGATTCATATTCTTTGGTTTTGGCCTCAAAATCGTCGTTGATTTTTTTGGCTTTGGCCAACTCACTCGAAACTTGAGACTCTTTATCTCTTGTTCTTTTCTCAGCTTCAGCTATTTTCTTGTCTTTATTGAGAATCTCTTTTTCGTGTTCTGTTTTTAATTCAAGAAACTTTTCTTTGGCTTGAAGCAGTTTGTCTTTTTTGATGTTTTCTCCTTCTAAATTGGCGTCTTTTAAGATGGATGCGGCCTCCTTTTTTGCATTTTTAATTAGGGCAGAAACATTGTTCTTTTCTAAATATTTCGCAATTCCAAAACCAACTCCAACGCCAACGACAATTCCAATAATTATACTTATAATATCCATAGTGTGTAAAAAAAATTATAAAAAAAAGCCCACATTAATTGCTTGTATAAACTCGTAAAGACAAGTTTTGAGTTAACTCACTGTTCAAGTTTTCCACCCAAAGCGGACTTACTATAGTAGCGACGATTCACCCATTTTAATTTGTTAGTGTTGAGTTTACCAAAAATGAACTAATGTAGGCAGTATTTTTAGTTATGTAAAGAACGTGTTTTTTTGTTGTTTATTTTGAGAGATAACGCTCTACTAAATCATTCAATTTGGTCAATCTTTCTATGGCTTCCGTGCCATCAATTGAATTGTTGATTTGCTTTTGTTCTGCTTGAGCGGCAAATTGCAAAGCACACATGGCTAATACATCTTGTTTGTCTCTAACGGCATAATTTTCTTCAAATTGCTTAATC
>CAZAJH010000269.1:0-2606 GCA_964485385.1 uncultured Flavobacterium sp. | reverse complement strand
AACCATGAAACCGTAACCAGCATTATCCAGACCCAAACAGGAGAACCGGCCAGTTTACCGTTAGTAAAAGGGTTTCGTTTTAAAGTGGCTTTGATGCAAGAGCATTTTAATGAAAATTATATCGAAAGCGATAAATTTCCTAAGGCTACCTTTAAAGGTAAAATAGATGGTTTTGATTTTACTAAATTGACCAAAGAAGGCAAAACCTACACCATTAAAGGGAAATTGGAATTGCACGGAAAATCCAAAGACATTTCTATAACTGCTACCATTAAAAAAGTAAATGAGGTTGTTTCACTAGATGCTAACTTTTCAGTAAATACCGACGATTTCGACATCGAAATACCTAGTGTGGTGAGTAAAAAAGTAGCCAAAAAAGTCAATGTGAGTCTCGACTTTGATTTGAAATAGTTTACCCTAAAAATTAAATCGAACAAACGCGTTGGGTGTTCGCTCCAATCCGAGTGTATTAACTCTTTCTATGGCATTGGTTGAGCCGTTTACCCGGTAGAATTGATTGATGATGTTTTGATTGTTGAAAAGATTCTGTACAGAAGCACCCAATTGAAGTTTGCCATTTTTTCTTATCTCAACCGAATAACTAGCCGAAAAATTCATCTGAAAGTAATCGTCCAACCGGCTCGAATTGGGTTCGTTGTAGGCAATTTGACCATCTACCGCCGCATTGCTAGAAGGCAATGTAATTGGTTTTCCAGTAAACCATCTTCCTCCTAAAGCTAATTTTATATTTTTATAATCGTAGATAATTCCAGCATTTAGCTGGTGTTTGTTTTCAAAATTATTCGGAAAGGTAGGCGGTATGAAACCATCAAATGTATATTGGTTATCGGTATAGGTGTAAGTAATCCAACTGATTAAATTTGAAATTTGTTTTTGCACCAACAGTTCTGTTCCCAAAATAGTATATTCGCCGTTGATTTTTAGAAATTCCAATTGATTTTGAAAACTCTGACTTCGTGAAGAAATTCCAGTTACTTTTTTGTAAAAATTATCCACATTGATGAGCCAGTTTTTCTTTTTAAAAGTAAATCCAATGGATACTTGATTGCTTCTCATAATCGGAACATCTGTTGTGTTGGACAATACCCAACGGCGTTTTTCTAAACCAAGAAAATCTTGTTGCAAATCGACTATTTGTGTGCTAGTTTGGCTTTTTACTTCTCCTAAAACTTCCAACTGAAATGCCGAACTCATCGCATAATTCAATTGAAACCTTGGCTCGGAAATGAATTTTGAAAATTGCGAAATGTAATTTTGACGAAAGCCAACCATTGATTTGAGTTTTTTGTCGGTGGAGGAATAATCCAATTCAACAATCAATGCGTGGTTGTGCAAAATGTCTTTTACTTTTCTAGAAAAAAAAGGACTATTGATTCGATCAAAATTTCGAATACCAATTTCATTAAACTGATACCCGTTTTTAAAAGTGAATGTATCACTAAGCGTATGATTGTTTTTTACTAAAACGGTTGTGTCAAGAATCGTGTTTTCTTGGTTGAATACTTGGTTTCCTTCAATGGCTTGATTTTCGGAATTCACTTGGTAAAATGAACCATAAGCCACAATCTGAGAACTGTTTTTTGAATTCCACACCGTATTAAAATCCAAGCTACCCGCCATGGTCTCTTGGTTAAGATTACTCTGTCTGCGGATAGTAATTCCACCATCAGTGCGACTTTGATTGATATCCAATACATTTGATATGGTAATGAAGTTGAAAATCAAGTTGGTTTTCTCTTTGATTTTTTGATGGTATTTGAATGAAGCATCATAAAAGTAAAACTTCTCGTCAACTTCGTATGGAATTATTTGGTTTTCAGCTATATTGGTAACTATGGTGTTTTGAAAAACCCTGTTGAGGTAACTTTTGTAGGTGGGAGAAGTCCATATATCGGTCAAAGATCGGCGTGCACTGATTTCAAAATTACTTTTTTTACCAAGTTGAAAAGCCGAATTAAAATCGACATTGATCATATTTACTCCCACCGAATTCGATTGCTTGTTGGTATCTGAGTTGGTAGTAATCGCAACGGTGCTTGAAACACTTTCCCCATAAAAAGCCGAACTTCCGTTTTTGTTGATAGAAATTTTTTGCGCCAAATTGGGGTTCAAAACGGAAATTAAACCATAAAAATGTCCAGTTTGAAACAACCGAATACCATTCCACAAAAACAAATTTTGGTCGTGGGTGCCACCGCGAACATTAATATTTGAAATGGTTTCGTCGATACTCAATACTCCAGGAAGTTGTGTCATCGTTTGAAAAACATCGGGCTCGGTCAAACCCGGTAAGAGACCAAATTTTTTCGGTTTAATTTCAAACGAGCCATCTTGTCTTTTGGTGATGCCTTTGGTTAAAAATACGGGAGTTAGGACTTCTTTGAGTTGGTACTCAATTGGTGTTAATGAGAGTTTTGGACAGTCTTCTTTGTACAAATCGAGTGCCGCAAATGTCTTTTTTTCGTAGTTAACATGGCTGATTTCAATATCATTAGGCGAACGTAGAAAGAGTTCGAAATAACCATTTTCTTTGGTGAAAACGGCATAATCGCTATTTTTTATGCTAATTGTAGCTCTTTCTATGG
>CAZAJH010000268.1:0-2635 GCA_964485385.1 uncultured Flavobacterium sp. | reverse complement strand
GAAACGGGCTAACTGAGCAATCGATTTACTCTCAGAATCAATGGTTTTCTTGGCAGATTCAATAATCTTATCTTTTGTTATCAAAATAGATATTTATAAAATTTGTATTAATAAAAGAAAGTTGTATATTTATGGTTACAAATTTAGATAAAAAAACAGTACAATTTTTAGAATGAGCAACAAGGAAATTGACATCCATAAAGAATTAAAAAAATATTTTGGCTTTGACCAATTTAAAGGTCTGCAAGAAAAGGTGATAAAAAGTATTATAGATAAGAATAATACTTTTGTGATAATGCCCACAGGTGGTGGCAAATCATTGTGTTACCAACTACCTGCTTTAATTCAGGAAGGAACCGCTATTGTAGTTTCTCCATTAATTGCACTGATGAAGAATCAAGTAGATGCCATTCGTGGAGTTTCGGCCGAGAATGGAGTTGCCCACGTATTGAACTCTTCATTGACTAAAACCGAAATCAATCAGGTAAAAAAAGACATTTCAGCAGGATTAACTAAACTTTTATATGTAGCGCCCGAATCGTTGACCAAAGAAGAATATGTAGAGTTTTTACAAAGCGTGCCTATTTCTTTTGTTGCCATAGATGAAGCGCATTGTATTTCAGAATGGGGACATGATTTTCGTCCGGAGTACCGCAATTTGAGAACCATTATCAAGCAGTTGGGCGATGTTCCTGTGATAGGTCTTACAGCAACAGCCACGCCCAAAGTGCAAGAAGATATTCTCAAAAACCTCGATATGACAGATGCAGTGACTTTCAAAGCATCGTTCAACCGCCCCAATTTGTTTTATGAAGTACGAACCAAAACCAAAAACATTGAGGCAGATATTATTCGTTTTATCAAACAGAATAAAGGAAAATCGGGTATTATTTATTGCCTAAGCCGAAAAAAAGTAGAAGAAATTGCAGAGGTTTTGCAAGTGAATGGCATTAGTGCTGTTCCGTACCATGCTGGTTTGGACGCCAAAACAAGAGCCAAACACCAAGACATGTTTTTGATGGAAGATGTCGAAGTAGTGGTAGCTACGATAGCCTTCGGGATGGGAATTGACAAACCGGATGTTCGTTTTGTGATTCATCATGATATTCCCAAATCACTAGAAAGTTATTACCAAGAAACGGGTCGTGCAGGTCGTGATGGTGGAGAAGGGCATTGTTTGGCATATTATTCATATAAAGATGTAGAAAAATTAGAAAAGTTCATGTCGGGCAAACCCGTAGCCGAACAAGAAATTGGCTATGCTTTGTTACAAGAGGTAGTAGCCTATGCCGAAACATCAATGTCGCGGCGTAAGTTTTTGTTGCATTATTTTGGTGAAGAGTTTGATAGCGAAAATGGTGAAGGTGCTGATATGGATGACAATGTTCGCAATCCAAAGTCGAAAGTAGAAGCCAAAGACCAGGTAAAAATGCTTTTAGAAGTGGTGCGCGATACCAAACATTTGTACAAATCAAAAGAAGTAGTCTATGCTTTGATTGGTCGTGTAAACGCCACCATTAAGGCCTACCGAACCGATACTAAACCTTTTTTTGGCTGTGGAAAAGACTTTGACGAACGCTATTGGATGGCACTGATTCGTCAGGTTTTGGTAGATGGATTGCTCAACAAAGACATTGAAACATACGGTATTTTGAAGGTTTCTGAGAAAGGAGAAGCTTTTATTCAACATCCTACTTCTTTTATGATGTCGGAGGATCACGAATACAATGAAGCCGAAGACGATGCGATTGTAACCGCTTCCAAATCATCGGGAACGGCCGATGAAGTATTGATGGGAATGTTGCGCGATTTGCGTAAGAAAGTGGCCAAAAAATTAGGCGTTCCTCCGTTTGTTGTTTTTCAAGATCCGTCACTCGAGGACATGGCGCTGAAATACCCAATCACCATGGAAGAGTTGACCAATACACATGGAGTTGGAGAAGGTAAAGCTAAAAAATACGGTAAAGAGTTCGTCGAATTGATTAGTCGCTACGTTGCGGATAACGATATTGTTCGTCCGGACGATTTGGTGGTCAAATCAACAGGAGCCAATTCAACCAACAAATTGTATATCATTCAAAATATCGATCGTAAACTCTCTTTAGAAGACATTGCTTCGGCCAAAGGGTTGACTATGGATTCACTTTTAAAAGAGATGGAACAAATTGTGTATTCAGGTACCAAACTCAATATTAAATATTGGATTGACGAATTGCTAGACGAAGAGCAGCAGGAGGAAATTCACGATTACTTTATGGAATCTGAATCGGATCGAATTGAAGATGCTCTAAAAGAATTTGATGGCGATTATGACATTGAAGAGCTGCGTTTGATGCGTATTAAGTTCATCAGTGAAGTGGCGAATTAGTTTTCAGTATTCTGTTTTCAGTCAGCAGAACGGATTACTGAATACTTATTACTGCTGACTGTAAATTTCTCCTCGATGCGGTTTTAAAGCGTCTCTTACTTGTATCATGTGTTCATCAGTCACTATCATATAAGCGATGGCGTACATTTCGTTTTTAACCTCAAAGCCCGTTATTGATATGGGCAATTGCTCAATAGCAATGTATTGTTTTAAATGAATTTCATGATGTTCCGCTGTTTTAGCAGAAGCTGGTCCACGAAAATCCCA
>CAZAJH010000267.1:0-2640 GCA_964485385.1 uncultured Flavobacterium sp. | reverse complement strand
GGTGGACCTATAAGAGGGACTGCTGCTGGAACCCCTGTTACAATTTTACAAGCCCAAAATCCTACTTGATCCCAAGGTAATGAATACCCTGTAACACCAAATGAAACAGTAACTACTGCTAAGGTAACACCTGTTACCCATGTTAATTCTCTTGGTTTTTTAAAACCACCTGTTAAATAGACTCTAAATATATGTAAAACCATCAATAGTACCATCATACTCGCAGACCAACGATGAATTGAGCGAATTAACCAACCGAAATTAACACTCGTCATCATATATTCAACTGAAGCAAAAGCATCAACCACGCTAGGTCTATAATAAAAAGTCATTGCAAAGCCTGTTGCAACTTGAATTAAAAAACATGTGAAAACAAGGCCACCAAAGCAATAAAAAATATTCACATGTGGCGGTACATATTTACTAGATATATCATCAGCAATTGCTTGAACCTCTAAGCGTTCTTCAGTTGAGAGTGAGTAACACAATTGCTCATATCACTTCCCTTCAAAACCGGACTTGAACCTTTCAGTTCATCCGGCTCCTAAAAATTATAGTTTAGCATATATAATTTGCTTTAACGACAGATCTGAAATGCATCTGAAGTTCTAATTTGACCTCTTCATTTGTTTTCACTCCAAACACCCAATTTCTAGATCCGATTTTATGCCAATATAAGTTTTTGAGTTTCGTTTTGGATATTTTGGGATGGCGTTTTAAGACCCATTTCCATAAATGTATAAAAACATATTTGTCTAAAGCTTGAAAGCTTTTTCTCGAAACTTTTGTTCGATTCGAAACTGACCATCCGCAAATGACGGGGTTTAATTTTTGAATTAACCTTTCTTGTGTGGCTCCTCGGTAGCTTTGAATTATCTTTCGTAACTTCTGTTTATGTTCTTTAACGTCCAGATGATGCATCAGAAATAAATCATCGGCATAAGGAATATAGGAAAACGCCTGTCTTTTATAGCTCCGATTTCCTATTAACGAATGAATATATTGATCTGCGAAAGGGTATTCTTGAAGAGTTTTCTTAGAAAACCATGCTTTCCATTGTGGGCATAATGCTAAATATGCTAACATTTGTTTGGCAGGATCTTCACCTCGAATATCCAAACTTGTCATCTCTAATTGAAGTCGTTTTGCTAATGCAAATTTATTTTTGGCAGTCTCAATTTTTCGTACACAAAGGAACTTTGCTGCTGAACTGTAAATTAGAAGTTTCTGTAACTTGTACATTTTCTCAAATTTCTGATCCGCCGCTGCTCTATAAATTCTAAGTTGTAGGCGAAAGACACGTTCTTCGGTATTGGACCAAGGAATGTCTTTCCAACTATTTATGTTTTCCATGTTCAGTTATCCTTACTTTTTATAAAGCACCTATAATTCCCACATCACGTCTGTATATCCTGGGCGTTACCCCTTCCTTCTGGGCAATGCATGTTAATTCATGCTAGGCTTTAACTTCTTGATGTATCCCTTCCCTTTCAAGCATTTAGTGGTCCCACCAATTCTTAGATTGGAGCTATCAGGGGTTACCACGTTCCGTGGTAATGTTTCACGCTTCTTTAGATTCTGACTTTATACCGATAGCAAGAGTGTTTTGATTCTGGCTGGTTAACCATTCTCTCTTTTATACTATGTGCTCGACTTATGTTACGATATTTTATTCCATCAGTTCTCTTGGCAGATAATCTTATAAGCATAGCGATATCATTCATTCTGGTCCACCGTCAAGCGTCTTGACCAAGTAGAATTTCCTGCTGGGCTTCCTACCTTTGATGACCATTCTCCGCGAAGGCCAGCTCGCATTTCCAACAAAACACAATTGTATGGGAGTTAAACCCATTCATTATCACAGCTTCGTGTCGCACAACCAGTCATAAATTTTATTCATAAGTATAGCAAAATTTTTAAAAAATTTATTCGCAAATAAGCAAAAATTATAAAGGCGAGAGTGGGATTCGAACCCACGGAACCCGAAGATTCATCTGATTTCAAATCAGACGCAATCGACCAACTCTGCCATCTCGCCAAAAGATTAGTTAAGAAACTAATCTTAATTATTAAAAATTAATCTGAGTTAACTTTCATAACTAGTACTTCCACTAAATTTAATACTAGCTGGTTCTGGATTTTTACCAATCGAGAATAATCGACTATTTGAAGAACTTCTTCCTGGATTTACTTTTTCTGGAAAAACACCATCTTTTGGATGTAAATACTGAACTTCACCGCTAGGAAATATTCTATAAATTTTATAATCATTAATTTTAAAAGTACGCAATTGAGTTCCTAATGCTAAGCACTGTTCTTTTCTAGCTAAATATAGGAGGTTTTCTCCATCTCGCATTATCGCTGCACCACCTGTAGGCATTTCAAATATTTGCTCTTTTTGGCTGGTCCAAGTAATAGCGTATTTTTCTTCGACTTCAGCTGCGCGAAGCCAGCCTCCCGTACTTCCACCGAAAGTAGGAAAAGGTGTTTGTAAATTTAATGTCATTTGGAAAACTTTAAAAATGTTTAACTTTCACTATATAATTTTATTAAAAAAATAGTTTTTTTATTAAAATTATTTAAAATTCTAGCGGAGAATGGATTTGAACCATTGACCTTCGGGTTATGAGCCCAACGAGC
>CAZAJH010000266.1:0-2679 GCA_964485385.1 uncultured Flavobacterium sp. | reverse complement strand
CAACACTGTTTGGTTACCGTACTCGCGATTCACAAAATGACGGAACAGGTTACGCTCAGTCTGTAGCTAATGATGCTACACGCGGTTTTAACTTCTGGGGTGATTTATACACTTTTGGAGTTGGTGGTTGGAACTACAATGACTACACTAGATGTGGTGGTACTTTTGGTGCTGAAGTGAGTGGTACGTACTGGGGATCATTAGGTTACCGTAGCAGTGGATTACTCAACTATGGCGTTTACGGTAGTGGTGCATACGCCAGTGGTGGTGGATTTGCTGCATCTAATAACCAAACTGGAATTGGTGGTGGTTTCTTCGGAATGGTAGGTTCTGCAACTAAAGGTTCTGTAGTGGGTCAATTGAATTCGGGTGAATTATTTGCTAGTTACAACGTTGGTGATGTTTATACGTCTGGTAAAAATATCGAAATGGTTAACACTGGTAATGAATCTACACCAGCTTACAGTGTTACATCTACTGAAGCTATCATTTACAAAAAAGGTAAAGCGCAATTAGTTAACGGAACTGCAACTATTGCTTTTGACAATCAATATGCTAAATTATTAGGCGATACTCCGGTTGTAACTATTACCCCAATGGGTCAATGTAATGGTGTATACATCGCTTCGATTGACAAAAATGGTTTTACTATTAAAGAATTAGGAAACGGAAATTCAACTGTAGAAATTTCTTGGATTGCTGTTGGTGATCGTATAGATGCCCGTTCTAAAGAAGTTCCTTCATTCTTAAAAGCACCAACATTCGATCAAAATGTAAACAAAGTATTGTTTAACGATGGAAACAAATCTCAAAGCGGAGAAGGTTTGTGGTGGGATGGAACTCAATTCCAATTCAACAAAAATTATCCTGCTGAGTTAAACCCAAGTCGTGAAGAAAAAGCAAGAAAAATGCAAGCTGAATCGAATCGATAAAAAGAAAATAGTTTTTAGTTACAAAGCTTTCCCGTATATTTACGGGAGAGCTTTTTTTAATCATTAAAAGTGAAAAAATTAATTGTATTTTTTTCTCTGTTTGTTAGCCTTTCTTTTCTGGGGCAATCTCCTTCAATAAATGACGTTCATGAGATTGTTTCGGTTTTGGCATCCGACAGTTTAAAAGGTAGACCAAGTTCTTCTATTTATGAAGACAAAGCGGGTGCATACATTATTAAAAAACTTGAACAAATAAAAGGATGCAAGCCCAAAAAACAATTTTTCACTTTTAAAAGAGCACCCCAAGCGGAAGAACAAAAAGCAACTAACATTTACTGGCACATCAACAATAAAGCGGATTCAACCATTGTCATATCAGCACATTATGATCATTTGGGAACAGGTGAAGGGCTTTCGCGAAGTTTCGGAAAAACCGGCATCCACTTTGGTGCAGATGACAATGCTTCTGGCGTGGCTTTAACACTTTCATTAGCTCAAAAAAAAGTAAATTACAGTTCCAAAAAGTTCAACTACTTGTTTGTTTTTTACTCAGCACACGAAATCGGTCTGTTTGGTTCACAAGCTTTTGCCGATTTTTGTTCCAAAAAATTCAAACCTGTGGCATTAGTCATCAACTTTGATATGGTGGGTCGGTTAGACTCCGAAGTAAAAATACTCAATGTATATGGTATTACAACGCTAAAAAGGCGAGATGATTTTTTTAAAACCGTTTCTTTTCCCGGAAAAATATATACGGGAGAAAGCTATAAAATTGACGAATCGGACTGTAAATGGTTTAGCCAAAGAAAAAACAAGTGCCTGTCTTTTTCAACGGGTATGCACGATGACTATCACAAAATAACCGACACCGCTGATAAAATTAATTTTGAAGGAATTTTGATGATAGAAAATTACATCATCGACCTATTGAATAGCTTTGCTAAAAGTTAATACAATGAACAAAAAAGGACTCATTATTATACCGTGTTTTAACGAAGAACAAAATATTGTTCAACTCTTGCACGACTTAAAACAGGTTAAAATTGAAGCTATTGATTTTACTTTTTTACCCATCAATGATGGCTCATCTGATCAAACTTTGGCGAGTATAAAACAACATTCGGCAAACTACCTACACTTGTCAAATAATCTAGGTATCGGTGGCGCGGTACAAACGGGCATCAAATATGCTTGCCGAAACAATTACGATTTTGCAGTTCAAATGGATGGCGACGGCCAGCACCCACCTTCAGAACTTCATAAGATTATCAGCTACAGCCAAAAAAACAACCTCGATTTGTGCGTGGGATCTCGTTATTTGAGCACGGAGGGGTTTCAATCAACCTATTTGCGTCGGTTTGGAATTCATTTTCTCAACAAGCTAATCTACTTTACTACTGGAAAAAAAATCTACGATTGCACCTCTGGTTATCGGTTGTACAATCAAAAAGCCTTATCATTATTTGCCAACTATTATCCGGACAAATACCCCGAACCCGAATCGATAGCCTATGCGCTGTTACACCAATTAAAGGTGGGAGAAGTGGGAGTAGAAATGAAAGAACGGAAAGACGGCGTTTCTTCCATTACCGGATTATCAACCTTATATTATATGACCAAAGTGAGTTTGGCGATACTATTTTTAAAATTAGGTTTAATCTTTAAAAAATAACACGATGTCATTCATTCAAACTACTAGTATTTTATTGACTACTTTATTTTTAGTATTTGTTTTTCGATTGATTAT
>CAZAJH010000265.1:0-2700 GCA_964485385.1 uncultured Flavobacterium sp. | reverse complement strand
TTTCCCTGAAGGAATAGTTGAATTAGATGAAAGTGAGTAATGCAATTGGAGTTCAGCATTCTGGAGGGGAAATTTTTATTAAAAAATGTAATTATTAAAATTTAAAATGATCATGAAAAGATTCAATGGCACGGTAGTGCAACAATTAGTAAATGTGAAAAGTATCGTAATTATGATGCTTATTGTAGCGACCTTTTTAGGTTTTGCTTGTTCAAATAAATCTCATGCCACCTCAACGGATATTGGAGGAAAAGGCAGAGAGGTTGTAAAAGCGAATGCAGCTTTAGTTCATACTAAAGAAGATATTGGAGGAGGCAGAGGTCAAGAAATTCGCTACTCTGTAGTTCATAAACAACCTGTAATCATAGTTCTGGAAGTCGGCGGTAAAAGCACCAGGAGTTCCCTAGGTGCTTCCTTGGGCGATGTTGGCGGTGGGAAAACGGATAGTTCAATTCGGATTACTGCTATCCATAAAGATATAGGTGGAAAAAGTCTGGGGACAAACCAAAAAGCGGTTGTTTTTGAGGCACCTGTATTTTTAGTATTTGATGTTGGTGGTGGAAAAACCTTGAGTACTGCCAAAAATGCTTTAGCCGATATAGGTGGTCGAAGCACAACAAACACCGGTAATTTGTGCGTTGTTTTTCAAAATGACAGCGATGTAGAAGGCCAATCAACAAGAATTGTGAGACTATACGCTTGCACGCTTTACAACGAAGTTGGAGGTAAGGGTATTAAAAGCATGCGTGTTGGTATACCTAAAACCGATTTCTCATGACTACGCATCAGCATACTTTAATGGGCACCGTGGGAGGAACATTGCTGAGTATTGCTCCTATCGTTCCCTCGGCAGATTTACTAAAAACAGCCGTTTTAGCAGCTGTAGGAGCTACAGTAAGTTTTACCATTTCGATGGTGCTTAAGTGCTTGATAAAAAAACGCAAACCCTAGTTTTAATCATTTTTTGGTGACTTTTGATTAAACGAAGAAAACCCGGTCTTACGATCGGGTTTTTGCTTTTTTAATTATTTTGAAATTGATTCAGTGCTACTTCTTCAATGATTACTTTGGCATTTGAAACGTAAAGTCCGTGATACTTGGCGCAATCTTTGGCTTTCTCACGCGAATCGAAAACCCCGAAGTAAATTCGGGAGGTTTTTGATTTCCAGATGTCGGTTTGGTAAAGAATAAATAAAGTCATGGTAGTCGTTTTTAGCGTGTAATCGATTTACAACAGTTTTTGATAATTACAGTTCGTAGCTCTTTGATGAGTTGTAAGTTGTTTTCGAGCTTGTTTTGATTTTGCTCTAATAGTTTAAGAGCTGCCACATTTTTTTGATGTGTGGTGTAATCTTCCATCATGTGATTGGATTGAATGGTGAAGTTTTTACTAAAATCGGATAGCTTTAGAAAAGGAATTACAGAACCGCAGAGAAACAAATGCCAATGGCGTACCATCCAGAGACTTTGTGCAATAAAAAAGTAATTTTCGGCTGCTTGTTCGCATTTAAAAATTATAACGAAGCAATTTGGGCAAGGTTGTTTTAATGGTTTTCCACTGTTATTCCCTTTGTTTAGGATAAAGAAATGCGGTTGGTTGTAGTGTAGTTCGTTGCGGTGTGTTTTGATAATAAAATCGGTCATGGTAAAGAATTTAAAGGTTAACTTTCCTAGCTTCTTTACTTTTCTTTTGGAGTGCGCTACTCATAAAAATTAACTTGTTTTTCAAAAGAAAAAAAAGAAAAAAAGAAAGCCATCTCACTTGTGTAGGGTTTGCCAAAAGCCATGTTTTTTATAAAAAATACTACCCGGCTTTTCAGTGGTCAGTGGTGGGTAGTAAGGAGAGATTGCTTCATTTTGCTTTGCTTCATTCGCAATGACGGTGAGGGTGGAGATTTTTTATAAAACCCGCAGGGCTTGAACTTGCTTTTTGCAATACCCGAAACATACACTTGCCTTCTTTTTTTCTTTTTTCTTTTGGAAGAACGAGGATGTTCTGATAAACACCCCCAAGCACCGCAATGAAGGCGCAGAGCAACGGAGCCGAAATGAGGAGCGAAGTGGCGGTGTTGCGGCAATTGACCAGCCGCCGCAGGGTGGGAACGTAACGGAGCTTGCGAAGTGGAGAGTAGCACTGCGAGCGTGAAACGGCGGGGAAGAAATAGACCTCAACCCGATGCCAAGAGGGTTGCACCTTGATTTGGGGCGCTGCGGACCTTGGCTGCGCACGGGGAGATAGGTGCCACCAAGAAGTCATCATAACGGTGGAATATCCAGTACAACACCAGCGCAGGCAAGGGGCGCGAGCCAACCCCGATGGCTGGGCAAAAGCGCAACCGCCCAATTAACAAGGGGCGGCAGACACCAATGGGCTGAATGAGCAAACGGAGCTTGCGCAGTGATGCGAGATGAAGCGAGTTGGTGGATGCAGCAGCCCCGACGAACGACGCGAGACGGCGTGTGAAGACGAGGAACGAGTAGCGGAAAAAAATAGCCGATTGCAAAATGGGCTATTTTTTTGTGCTAGGAAGTGACTGTGGAATGGACCCCGATAGCCATCGGGGGACTGGAACAGCCGAGCGCAACAAAGCCGGCTAAGGAGTGAGACCGCTTGATTGCGTTTCCTACATCGCTTAATACCATTGCAACAGCATCCAAAAGAGCCCTTTTCAACTCGAACTTTATAAAAAAGCTTATTAG
>CAZAJH010000264.1:0-2705 GCA_964485385.1 uncultured Flavobacterium sp. | reverse complement strand
GGAATAGGCGATAGGGTGGGATTGTTGTCGGATGCGGCTGTGATGGCTAATTTTACAATTTTGGCCTCAGGATAAATAGCTCCAGCCTGAAAAATAGCCACTCTTTCAGCACATAATCCAGAAGGATAGGCAGCATTTTCTTGATTTGATCCTAGCACTACGTTGCCGTTATCTAGTAAAATGGCTGCTCCCACTCGAAATTGAGAATACGGTGCATAAGCTTTTTTTCGTACTTCAATGGCATGAAGCATAAGTGATTGAACATCTTCGGGTAGTTGGGCTAAGCCGTCAAAAACAGTGAAACTAGTGTTGATGTTAATTTCTTTCATTACTTATGGAGGAAAAAAAATCCAAATTCCGATTAGAAATTTGGATTGGTTATTTGTTTTTGAATTTTTTAATATTGATCGTATTTGTCTCCGAAGGCAAAACTCAAAGAGAATCGTAAGGTGTTCTCGAGCGGATTTTTTACTCTTGAGGCCGAGAACAAATAGGACACATCAATTTTTACAACGTTGTATTTGAATCCTGCTCCCAAAGAAAAAAAGCGACGAGCTCCTTTTACAGGACTTTCGTTGAAATACCCCAAACGGAAGGCAAAGGAATCTTGATACGAGTACTCAGCTCCAACCGAATAAGTAAATTCTTTTAATTCTTCAGAGAAACCATCTGGAGCATCACCAAAGGATTTGAAAATACCTGAAACCCAGTTGGTATTTCTGTAGTTGTCATTATTCTCAACTCTTTCAGAATCTGTAATTACACCATCACCATTCAAATCAGGATCTTGTGGGGTTGGAACCAATAATTTAGCAAACTCAACGCTGGCTGTAACTTTGTTGTAATCGTCTAGAATAAAGTCAAAACCACCTCCCAAACGCATGTTGGCTGGCAAAAAGTTTGAGTTTACATCATTTTGATCATTGTCATAGCTGATTTTGGGACCTAAATTTTGGAAATTGAATCCCAAACGGTATCTTCCATTAAAGTCGTTAAAAGCTTTTTCTTCCGATTGAAAGAAACCAGCAATATCAACGGCAAAAGTATTCGCAGGTCTTGAATCGGTTGTAGCATCTGCAATTCTTAAATTGGATCGAATGTAACGCCCAGCAACCGACATTGAAAAAGTCTCGCTTAATTTCAAAGCATAAGAACCGTCTAATGCCAACTCATTTGGTTTTACCACATTGGCTGGGTCGTCAAAATTTTGACGTAACTCAATTTCACCCAAACCAAAATAACGCAAGCTAAATGCAAAAGCACTTCGCTCGCTGTATCTTCTGTAGTAATTAACTTGAGCTAGGGAAATATCGTTGACCAATTGCGTCAAGTAGGGTGTATAGTTTAAGGAAAAACCTTGTTTGTCGAGTACAAAAGCATACTTGGCAGGATTCCATTGTTGTGAAAAACAGTCGGCAGAAGTTCCAACTCCTTGATCGGCTAATCCGGCAGCACGTGCATCAGCAGCAACCAATAAAAAGGGTACACCAGTAGTAATTACACGATCAATTTCTTGGGCTTTTAAGGTTTGGAAAGTGATAAAAAGTGATAATAAAGCAAAAATCTTTCTCATAAATTCATTTAATAATTGAACAAATATAGTATTTTATTATAGGATTACAAGTTTTTCTATCTTTTCTGATTTTTCACCTGTAATGGACGATTTGACTGTTAACTTGTAAACATAAACACCTTTCCCAATTTTGTCGCCAAAGTCATCTTTTCCGTCCCAAGTGATTTCTCTAGACAAAAAGCCTTCAGTGGTTACATTTTGGTTGATGGTTTTGACTACTTTTCCTGTAATAGTAAAAATCTGAACCTGAACATCTAGTGGTTCGAAAGGCTTGTTGTGAGAAAACCAAAATTGAGTGTGATTTACAAATGGATTCGGATAATTTAGCACATTGGATAGCGTGATACCCTCGCCACTCACCACAACAAATTGTATATCGGCCGTAATAAAGTTGTTGTACACGTCCCATGCTTTTAGTGTGATGGTGTGAAGACCAAGAGACAAATTACGGAAAGGGAAACGAATTTTTCCTTTGGTGAAATCGTCAAGTTCGGTTTGGTAGTAGTCATTAAGTATGTAAGGATTGGTTTCGTCACCATCCAAAATAGCCACCATGTCATGGCCAATGCCACTTGCCGTATTAATACCGTGTTCGTCTTCAAGAAAAGCCAAAAAGAAAGGTGATTCGTTGGTAATTCCACCATTTACAAAAGATTCGTCGTTCATGTACAGTCGAACTCTTGGTGGTGTGGTATCAGCTACAGCATTCAAATCAATGCCTCCTACTTTGATATCGGCATTGAAACCTGTTTTGTCGAGTAAAATTTGGTTTCTTTTTGAATAAAAACTAATTCGTCCATTACCAAGTGGAATACGAATGTCTTTCGGAACTACAAATCCAAATTCAAATTGGCCGTTATTAATCGAAGCATTGCCTCTAAAAATGGTTTCTCCAAGATTATCAAAAGTAATGGCTGGGCTAAATCCGTCGTTATTAAAGGTAGTTCGAGTGTACTCTTTATCAAAAACATTCACCGCCAATTCACCGTTGTAATTGGTCAGTGTGTTGCCCACTTCATCTCTGACTTCACCTGATAGCTTTACGTAGGCCAATCCTTGTAGATTGTCTATCGGTTGGCTTTACCGATATTTGCCGGAGAAAAGACGAGCAGGCAGGTGCTGCACTGCGTCT
>CAZAJH010000263.1:0-2705 GCA_964485385.1 uncultured Flavobacterium sp. | reverse complement strand
TCACCCACTTGAAGTACTGTTCCTACTTCTTCTAACGAAGCACCTGATTCAAAACCAGATAATTGTTGTTTTAATATTGCTGAAATTTCAGCTGGTTTAATTTCTGCCATTTTGATATATCTTTAATGGGATATTAATTACTAAACTCTCTTTTTAATTGACTTAATTTACTAGCAACTGAAGCATTGTATTGCTTGTCGCCCACACGTAAAACAAATCCGCCGATAATTGCTGGATCTACTATATTTTCGATGGTGATTTTTTTGTTGGAAAACTCGGCTATTTTGGCCAAGACTTTGCTTTGTAATTCGGGAGTAATTGGAAAAGCAGTCGTTACTTTGGCTACTTCAACACCGTTACTCTCATCAAAAAGCACATTATATTGTTGTGCAATTGTGCCTAAGATTTCGAATCGCTTGTTTTCAAATAACAAGTGAAACAAACTTTTGGTTTCTGCTTGTACATCGGTAAAAATAGAACTTAACGCTCCTTTTTTACTTTCAATCTTAACAACTGGATTCGCCAAAAAATCTTTCAACTCAGCATTTTGTGACACTGCCAAAACAATCGACTTCATATCATTGTTTACCGCTTCTGCTTTTCCTGAAGTGGTGGCAATATCTAAAATAGCTTTGGCGTATCGAATGGCTGCTCTAGACATAGTGATTAGTTTAATTTAGTGTCTGCTAACATTTTCTCCACCAATTTGGTTTGCGATTCCTTGTTAGACAGTTCGTCTCTTAATACTTTTTCTGCAATTTCTAACGACAACGAAGAAACTTGATTTTTCAGATCAGCCATAGCTGCATTTTTCTCGCTTTCGATAGCTGCTTTCGCTTGCGCAATCATTTTTTCACCAGCAACTTGTGCTTCTGATTTAGCATCGTTAATCATTTTTTCTTTTAACTCACGTGCTTCTTTAAGCATGGCGTCGCGCTCTGCTCTTGCATCAGCTAACAATTTCTCGTTATCCGATTTTAAATTTTGCATTTCTTTTTTAGCATTTTCAGCTGATAATAATGCATTTTTGATCCCTTCTTCTCTTTCGTTAACGGCATCAAGAATCGGTTTCCAGGCAAATTTTTTCAAAAGCAAAATAAGTCCAACGAACAATACTGTTTGTAGAATAAACAAACCTAATGAAAACTGTCCAAATAATTCTTCCATTCTATTATATCTTAAATTTTAATACTGTTTACTAGTGAAACAAAAGCTACAACCAACCGTTATAGCTTTTGTTTGTTTTTTTTTAGTTTACTGCAAACAAAGCAGCGAAACCAATACCTTCAATAAGTGCAGCTGCAATAAGCATAGCAGTTTGGATTCTACCAGTAGCTTCTGGTTGACGAGCAATAGCGTCCATTGCTGAACCACCAATTCTACCAATACCAATACCAGCTCCGATTACTACTAATCCTGCTCCAATAATTTTAGGAATTTCCATAATGTATATATATTTAATTAAACATTCTTTTTGTGGCTGAAAACTTTAAGCAAAACGCTTTAGCTTACAGCATTTTAATGATGTGCCTCTTCGTGGTGGTGCTCTTCTACAGCAGAACCAAAATACAAAGCTGCTAACATCGTGAAAATATAGGCTTGTAACAAGGCTACCAATATTTCTAATAATGACAACACAAAAGCCAAGAAGAAAGACAATGGGCTTCCTATTGGGCTATTAAAAGTGTACATCAGGGCAATTAAACTCATCAAAACGATGTGTCCTGCCACCATATTTGCGTACAAACGAATCATCAATGAAAAAGGCTTGATGATAGTTCCTAACAACTCGATGGGTGCTAATACAAACTTCATTAGAACGGGAACACCCGGCATCCAGAAAATGTGACCCCAATAATCTTTTTTGGCTGTAAATGTGGTAATCAAATAAGTAATTAAAGCCAACGAAGCAGTAATCGCTAAATTACCTGTAACATTTACTCCTAGTGGTGTCAAACCAAACATATTTAAGAACCATATAAAGAAGAAAATCGTCAATAAAAAACTCATGTATTTTTTATAGTGTTTCTCTCCAATATTTGGAATAGCAATATCATCTCTGATATACAATATAATAGGTTCAAAAAATCGTCCTGCTCCTTTAGCAATTGAGCCGTTCTTTTTGTATGACTTTCCTAAAGCGGCAAACAATACAAACAAAAGAACACCTACCAAAAATATCATAAATACATTTTTAGTAATCGAAAAATCGATTGGTTGTGCATTGGTTACATGTCCTTTTTCATCTTCTGTAAATGTACCTTCAGCATCGGTTTTGTATATTTTTCCGTTGTGGTGGTTAATTTTATAGTAATTTCCGTTGGATTCGGCAACAGCTTCGCCATGGTGAAATTTTGACGAGGAAAAAACCTGTAATCCATTGTCCCATAAAATGACTGGAAGCGGAAAACCAACGTGTTTTTGGTGTTCGCCTTCCCCATACGAAAACAAAGTAAAATCGTGTGAATCAAGTAAGTGGTGTTTTACGTACGCTTTTCTCTCTAACTCCGCTTTCTCTTCCTCTGACAAATTAGCTGATGCCTCTTCGCCGTGAGCATGAGCTACCGCTTCTGTTTTGGGGTGTGAAGCAATCGAATCTGGTGTAGGGTTGGCCGAACTAATAAAAGGAAGAACAGCTACCAAAGCAGCTAATATAAATTGGAGTGGTTTTCTTGAAATCACCATATCTGATAATTAACTTAAAT
>CAZAJH010000262.1:0-2726 GCA_964485385.1 uncultured Flavobacterium sp. | reverse complement strand
AACTTTAAAGAAGGTCTTTCGATCTTAGAATACTTTATCTCAACCCACGGTGCTCGTAAAGGTCTTGCCGATACGGCACTTAAAACGGCGGATGCTGGATACTTAACCAGAAGATTACATGATGTTTCTCAAGACGTTATCGTAAACTCGGTAGATTGTGGTACATTGAGAGGTATTGAAGTTTCGGCATTGAAGAAAAATGAAGAAATTGTAGAAACACTAGGAGAAAGAATCTTAGGTCGTGTTGCACTCCAAGATGTTATTAACCCATTGACTTCAGATGTATTGGTTCACGCTGGTGAGCAAATCACGGAGGCAATTGTAAAGTTAATAGAGGAATCTCCAATAGAAAAAGTAGAAGTACGTTCACCGCTTACTTGTGAAGCTAAGAAAGGTATTTGTGCAAAATGTTATGGAAGAAACCTGGCAACGGGTAAAATGACTCAAAAAGGTGAGGCAGTTGGAGTAATTGCTGCTCAGTCTATCGGTGAGCCTGGAACTCAGTTAACACTTCGTACATTCCACGTTGGTGGGGTTGCAGGTGGTGTTTCAGAGGAATCAAGCATTGTAGCTCGTTTTGGTGGCCGTTTGGAAATCGAAGATTTGAAAACAGTTGTGGGTGAAGATAGCGAAGGAAATAAAGTAGATATCGTTATTTCTCGTTCTACGGAGTTGAAATTGATCGATGTTAAAACAGGTATCCTTCTTAGTACGCACAATATTCCTTATGGATCAATGATTAGTGTAAAAGACGGTGATGTGGTTGAAAAAGGAGCTGTGATTTGTAAATGGGATCCCTACAACGGGGTAATTATCTCTGAATTTACTGGGAAAATTGAATACGAAGATTTAGAACAAGGTCAATCGTACCAAGTTGAAATCGACGAGCAAACAGGTTTCCAAGAAAAAGTAATCTCAGAAGGAAGAAATAAAAAATTAATTCCAACTTTACATATTTATGGTAAAGACGGCGAGCTAATCCGTTCATACAACTTACCAGTTGGTGCGCACCTTATGGTTGAAGATGGCGAAAAAATTAAAGCGGGTAAAGTCTTAGTTAAAATTCCACGTCGTTCTTCAAAAGCAGGCGATATCACGGGAGGTCTACCAAGAATTACCGAGTTGTTAGAAGCGCGTAATCCTTCGAATCCAGCTGTGGTTTCTGAGATTGATGGTGTGGTTTCTTTTGGAAAAATCAAAAGAGGTAACCGTGAAATCATCATCGAATCGAAGTTTGGTGAAGTGAAAAAATACCTAGTTAAACTATCAAGTCAAATCTTGGTTCAAGAAAATGACTTCGTAAAAGCAGGTGTCCCATTGTCTGATGGTGCCATCACTCCAGAAGATATTTTACGAATTCAAGGGCCTTCTGCTGTTCAACAGTACTTGGTAAATGAAATTCAAGAAGTATACCGTTTACAAGGGGTGAAAATCAACGACAAACACTTTGAAGTGGTGATTCGTCAAATGATGCGTAAAGTACAAGTGGAAGATCCAGGAGATACGTTGTTCCTCGAAGAACAATTAATCCATACCAGTGATTTCTTGGAAGAAAACGATAAATTATACGGAATGAAAGTAGTGGAGGATGCAGGAGATTCTGAGAATTTAAAACCAGGTCAAATCATTTCACCACGCGAGTTGAGAGATGAAAATTCGTTGTTGAAACGAAACGATAAGAATTTAGTAGTGGCACGTGATGTAATTACGGCTACAGCTACTCCAGTGTTACAAGGTATCACAAGAGCTTCGTTACAAACCAAGTCATTCATCTCGGCGGCATCCTTCCAAGAAACAACTAAAGTGTTAAACGAAGCAGCTGTCGCTGGTAAAGTAGATACTTTAGAAGGCTTGAAAGAGAATGTAATCGTTGGACACCGAATTCCAGCTGGAACAGGTATGCGAGATTATGACCATATTATCGTAGGTTCTAAAGACGATTACAACGAAATGATGGCTAGTAAAGAAGAATATATCTATTAATTATGAGTGATTCAAATTTGCAACAAGGACAAATTAATATTGAGTTGGACGAGGCTACAGCTGAAGGAGTTTATTCTAATTTAGCTATAATCAACCATTCGCAATCAGAGTTTGTATTAGACTTTGTAACAATTATGCCGGGTGTACCTAAGGCTAAAGTCAAGTCGAGGATTATTTTAACACCACAACATGCCAAACGGTTGTTGGGTGCTTTAAAAGAAAATATCCACCGATTTGAAGCGGTTCATGGCGAAATTAAAGAAGGCGATCATCCTCAAATTCCGCTCAATTTTGGTCCAACGGGTCAAGCCTAATTGATATTAATGGTTAAAACAAGAACTCCTCAAGCAATTGAGGAGTTTTTTTGTAGAGTTACAACTACAGAAAATAATGGAGTTAAATGGCATTTATATCGATATAGCTGTTATTCAACGATTATAAGTGTTTTTTGTCGGAAGTGCTTTACAATTACTTTACTATAGTTTAACTTTGTATGACTAAATAAATAAAATTATATGTTAACAAATTACTTTAATTTCGTAGGAAAGTTTAGCTTGTCTACGAAAAATGAAAAGCCACAAAATAATGTGGTGAATGTGAAGTTTGGTTTGTTGGCTGCACTAATGCTAATCCTATTTTCAGGAAATAGTAATGCGCAGGTATCAGGCTATACTTTTTCACAAAGTTCAGGGACTTACACTCCGATTTCTGGTGGTGTAAATAACGCTTCCACAACATCAACT
>CAZAJH010000261.1:0-2744 GCA_964485385.1 uncultured Flavobacterium sp. | reverse complement strand
AACCGTAATCATACCAATCGGTATGACAACTAAAGATGAATTTACTTTTAAAAATTCCAATACTGTAAAGGGAACAACCAATAGTATTCCGAATAATTTTGTTTTTTGAATTCCGAATCGTTGGGGCAATGTGTTCATCGTTTTACAATCGGTTTCACTATCCAGAATTTCGAAAGGAATAAGCAGACTAATTAAAATCAAAAATCGTTGTAGTAAAATGAGATAAAAATCCAAAACAATGGATTTGTAAAAAACACAAGGAATATATACCGTAACAAAAGTAACTACTCCACTGACTATAAATAATTTGAGCCAACCCAATCGCCTTAGAAACGGATAGATTGCAACAAAAAATCCAGTTAAAAGAATCGAAAATTGAAGCGTTTGACTCATCAAAAAAAACAGCAGCAGCATTCCGATTGCGGCCAGTAAACTCACTATCAATATTCTGTAATACTTTTTGGTGTGAAATTTACCTCTGTAAAAAACAATATAGTACTTCAGAAAATTATACCCCAATACTGTTCCAAAAAAAACACAAAATGGATAAACAGGGAGAATCACTATATTTTCAGAAATTGCAGTTACATAGACCAAACTCACAACCGCCAAAGCCACGTGAAGTGAAGATTGTAGGTAAAAATCAAACAGTTGCTTTGCGAATTTCATTTCACAAAACTAATCATTAGAAAATGGCAACGAAAAAAAATCTGTTAATAACGTGTCCTTTTAGTTGAAAAATTCTCAAAACATTACACCTTGTTTAACGCAAAATTAGAAGTAGAATAATTACTTTTGTGGGCATAAAATTTCGGTACTTTTGTAATCGAAATCAACACAACAAAACACACTTAGAACTTACATTTTAATGAAAACAGACGCATTTGCATTACGCCACATAGGTCCACGTGAGAGCGACCTACAACATATGTTTGCAACCATTGGTGTAGAATCCATGGAACAACTAATTTACGAAACCATTCCAGATGATATTCGTTTGAAAAAAGACTTGGAATTAGATGCTCCAATGACCGAATACGAATACCTAACACACATTCAAGAATTAGGAAAAAAGAACAAAGTTTTTAAATCGTACATCGGTTTAGGCTATCATCCAACAATTGTTCCTGCCGTAATTCAGCGCAATATTTTTGAAAATCCCGGATGGTATACGGCTTACACACCGTATCAGGCTGAGATTGCTCAAGGCAGATTGGAAGCGATTTTAAATTTTCAAACAGCTGTTATTGAACTAACTGGAATGGAAATTGCCAATGCTTCGTTATTGGATGAAGGTACAGCCGCCGCCGAGGCAATGGCGTTATTATTTGACGTTCGCTCACGCGACCAAAAGAAAAATAATGCTAACAAATTCTTCGTTTCGGAAGAAATCCTACCGCAAACGTTGTCGGTTTTACAAACTCGTTCTACTCCAAAAGGAATAGAATTAGTGGTTGGAAATCACGAAACTTTTGATTTTTCGTCTGATTTTTTTGGTGCGATTCTACAATACCCCGGAAAATTTGGTCAAGTAAACGATTATACAAAATTCATAGCCACAGCCAATTCGAAAGAAATAAAAGTGGCCGTTGCTGCTGATATTTTATCTTTAGTCAAATTAACACCTCCAGGAGAAATGGGAGCCGCAGTTGTTGTTGGAACTACACAACGCTTCGGAATTCCCATGGGATATGGTGGACCACATGCTGCGTTTTTTGCTACAAAAGAAGAATACAAACGTTCAATGCCCGGCAGAATTATAGGTGTAACTATCGATGCTAATGGAAATCGTGCCTTGCGAATGGCTTTGGGTACTCGAGAACAACACATCAAACGGGAAAAAGCTACCTCTAACATCTGTACAGCTCAAGTATTGTTGGCGGTTATGGCCGGAATGTATACGGTATTTCATGGTCCAAAAGGATTAAAATATATTGCCAATAAAGTACATGCTTCTGCGGTAACTTTGGGCGATGCACTCAATAAATTAGGTGTTTATAATACCAATACCGCATTTTTCGATACCATTTCGGTGAAAGCGGATGCCTCAAAAGTAAAAGCAGTAGCTGAAAAACAGGAAGTAAATTTCTTTTATGTAGATAGCGAAACCATTTCCATTTCGGTAAACGAAACAACTACTATTGCCGATATCAATCAAATCATTTCCATTTTTGCTGAAGCAATTGGAAAAAATGCTTTTACAGTAACTGAGTTAACCTCAACTACTAATTTCCCAAGTTCATTAGAAAGAACATCGTCGTTCTTGAAGCACGATGTATTCAATAATCATCATTCGGAATCGCAATTGATGCGTTACATCAAAAAATTAGAGCGCAAAGATTTGTCGTTGAACCATTCGATGATTTCATTGGGTTCATGTACAATGAAACTCAACGCTGCTGCCGAGATGTTGCCTCTATCAATGGCTAATTGGAACAGCATTCATCCGTTTGCTCCAATCGAACAAGCCGAAGGCTACCAAATTATGCTTAAAAAATTAGAGCATCAATTGAATGTAGTGACAGGTTTTGCTGGAACCACCTTACAACCTAATTCGGGTGCACAAGGCGAATACGCTGGTTTGATGGCGATTCGTGCCTACCATTTATCGCGCGGTGATGATCATCGAAATGTGTGCTTGATTCCCTCTTCTGCTCACGGAACCAATCCAGCTTCGGCAGCGATGGCCGGAATGGAAATCATCGTAACCAAAACCATGGATAACGGAAACATCGATGTGGAAG
>CAZAJH010000260.1:0-2750 GCA_964485385.1 uncultured Flavobacterium sp. | reverse complement strand
ACCAACTACAACTCCTCTTTGTGTATTGTTGGAGTTTTTTACCGCTTTACAACCTGTCAAACTTGCACTTATCACAATGGATAGGCTCACCATGTACAATGTAATTTTTCTCATAATGTAATTATTGATTTAACTTTTCAAATTGATATACTACATCAACCATTTTTCCTCCAACGTTGGCTTTATCAATCAATTGAAAGGAAACCGCCGTTTGATTGGCCAATGTCAAAACAAAACCTTCTGTAACTTTTTTGGCTTTATTTTCGTTGATAATTTTCATCACAAATTTTCCATCTTTATTTAAGTACCAGGTAATTGGAGATGAAAAGCTAGCACATGAACTCTTATTCAATTGCATGTCACCTTTATTGTTGTTGGGGATAAAGTTCCACTGACTTCCAACAAAGCATTGCGAATCTGCAATAAGAAATGAATTGATTTTAATGTAATCTGACCCGGGAAATGAGACGGATGCAATTCGCCAAGCACCCTTCATGTTATCGGACAAATTGTTATCTAATTTAGTACCTACGGGCTGATGTTTCGGCTTACAACCCAAAAAAAATGCAGAAAGCAATAACAGTAAAATACCTTTTTTCATACTAGTTGATTTTTTATAATGAGCACTGCAAATATACTGCCAAAACTACTAGACAAATCCTAAAATTTCACAAAATTAGTATAGAATTGGTACTACGTCATTTTGTCAGTTTATTTTTTTTGGTACCGAATTTGAAAGGATATAAAACAATTGTTTAATTTAAAAGTGCAAAATATGTCAACCGGAAAAATTAATGTTTCAGTAGAAAACATTTTCCCTTTAATCAAGAAATTTCTGTATAGTGATCACGAGATTTTTCTCCGTGAGTTGGTGTCCAATGCCACTGATGCGACTCTAAAATTAAAGCATCTAACAAGTATTGGTGATGCTAAAGTTGAATATGGCGATCCCAAAATTGAGGTAAAAATCGATAAAGAAGGAAAAAAATTGCACATTATTGACCAAGGTTTGGGGATGACGGCAGAAGAAGTGGAAAAATACATCAACCAAGTAGCCTTCTCTGGTGCAGAAGAATTCTTAGAAAAATACAAAGATTCGGCTAAAGATGCTGGAATCATCGGCCATTTTGGTTTAGGCTTCTACTCTGCTTTTATGGTGGCTGAAAAAGTGGAAATCATTACCAAATCATACAAAGACGAACCTGCAGCGCATTGGACGTGCGACGGAAGTCCTGAATTTACTCTTGTAGCTCATGACAAAACGGAACGTGGAACCGAAATTATCTTACACATTGCAGAGGATTCAGTTGAGTTTTTAGAGGAATTTAAAATCCGTGAATTGTTAACTAAGTACAACAAATTCATGCCAATTCCGATTAAGTTCGGAACCAAAAAAGAAGCACTTCCAAAGCCAGAAGATGCTCCTGAAGATTACAAAACTGAGTATATCGATGTAGACAACATCATCAACAACCCAAATCCAGCTTGGACCAAACAACCAGTTGATTTGACCGATGAGGATTATAAAAACTTCTACCGCGAATTGTACCCAATGCAATTCGAAGAGCCATTATTCAACATTCATTTGAATGTGGATTATCCTTTTAATTTGACTGGGATTTTATATTTCCCAAAAATGTCATCCGATTTGCAATTACAAAAAGACAAAATCCAATTGTATCAAAATCAAGTTTTTGTAACGGATAACGTAGAAGGAATTGTTCCTGAATTCTTAGTTATGTTGAAAGGGGTAATTGATTCGCCTGATATTCCTTTAAATGTTTCGCGTTCGTACTTACAAGCCGATGGAAATGTGAAGAAAATTTCCAATTACATTACACGTAAAGTCGCTGACAAACTCAAATCATTATTCAATGAAAACCGAGAAGATTTCGAGAAAAAATGGAACGACATCAAAATTGTATTGGAATACGGAATGCTTTCTGAACCCAAATTCTACGAAAAAGCAGGCGATTTTGTGTTGTATCCAACGGTAAATGACAAATACTTTACGTTGGCCGAATTAAAAGAAGCTATCACTGCCAATCAAACCGATAAAAACGGAAAACTAGTGGTTTTATATGCTTCTAATAAAGATGCACAACACAGCTACATTGATATCGCCAAAGAAAAAGGATACGAAGTATTGTTGTTGGATTCACCGATTGTATCTCACTTGATTCAAAAATTAGAAGCCGACAACGAAAACCTAACGTTCACCCGTGTTGATTCTGATCATATTGACAAGTTAATCCAAAAAGAAGACACTCAAATCTCTAAATTGTCAGATGAAGAACAAACCAATCTCAAAACCGTTTTAGAAGAAATTGTTCCCAAAGCCAATTATAGTGTACAATTAGAACCCATGGACAGTTCGGCAGCACCTTTCATGATTACCCAACCTGAATTCATGCGAAGAATGAAAGAAATGTCGCAAACCGGTGGCGGTGGCATGTTTGGCATGGGCAATTTCCCCGAGATGTACAATTTGGTAGTAAATACGAATTCAGATTTAGCCACAACTATTCTCAACACCGAAGACAAATCAGCTCAAGAGAGTTTGGTCAAACAAGCCTTAGACTTAGCCAAAATCTCCCAAGGATTACTAAAAGGCGAAGAACTCACTGCCTTTGTTAAGAGGAGTTTTGAGTTGATAAAATAAAAAGCAGTTAAAAAATTAAAACCTGTTAGCGCGAGTTGGCAGGTTTTTTTATTTGAGCATTCTTCATAGACTGAAACAAGTTTAAAAA
>CAZAJH010000259.1:0-2784 GCA_964485385.1 uncultured Flavobacterium sp. | reverse complement strand
CAACTACAATCTGATTTTTAATCAAATCTTCAAAAGTTTCTCGTTTGCTGATTAGGTAACCTTTTCCGTTTTTCCACAATACTTCAGCAGGTTTAAAGCGCGAATTGTAGTTGGAAGCCATCGAGTAGCAATATGCTCCTGCATTTTTGAAACACAAAATATCACCTTCTTTGATTTCGGTAATTCGGCGGTTGTTGGCAAAAGTGTCTGTTTCACAAATGTAACCTACAACCGTATAAAAACGTTCTTTTCCTTTGGGATTAGAAATGTTTTCAATTTGGTGTTGCGAACCGTAAAACATCGGACGAATTAAATGATTGAAACCGCTGTCTACACCCGCAAAAACAGTCGAAGTGGTTTGTTTGACAACGTTGACTTTGGCTAAGAAAAATCCGGCTTCGCTGACCAAAAATTTGCCAGGCTCGAAAGCCAAGGTTAGTGTTCGTCCGTATTCTTTTTCGAAAGCCAAGAACCGTTTGGTTAGTTTTTTGCCCAGTTCTTCAATGTTGGTTTCAATGTCTCCCTTTTTGTAAGGCACTTTAAACCCAGAACCAAAATCGAGGAAATCTAAGTTTTTAAACTGCTTGGCGGTGTCAAATAAAATTTCCGACGCATACAAAAACACTTCAATATCCAAAATGTCAGAACCAGTATGCATGTGAATGCCATTGATGTGCATCCCCGTATTTTCAACAATACGCAACACATGTGGAATTTGGTAAATGGAAATCCCAAATTTACTATCAATATGACCTACCGAAATATTCTCGTTTCCACCTGCCATAACATGCGGATTGATGCGAATACAAACGGGAATTTTTGGGTGTTTGGTGCCAAAATGTTCGAGCACCGATAAATTGTCAATATTAATTTGAACGCCGAGTGCTGCCACGGCTTCCATTTCTTCAAACGAAACACCGTTGGGCGTAAAAATGATTTTATCGGGAGAAAAACCAGCGTGTAAGCCCAATTGTACTTCTTGCATCGAAACTGTGTCTAAGCCCGAGCCACACTTTTTGAGTAATTTCAAAATCGAAAGATTCGACAGTGCTTTCATGGCATAGTTGATGCGCAAGTTTTCTACTTTAGAAAAAGCATTCGTTAATCGCAGGTATTGTCGTTCGATTGTTGCAGCATCGTATACGTACAATGGGCTGTCAAATTCTTCGGCCAAGGCTAGTAAATCTTTGGGTTGCATAGTGTTTAGTTTAAAGTCGAAAGTCGAAAGTCGAAAGTTTCAGGTTTCAGGTTTCAGGTTTCGGGTTTCGGGTTTTCTTTTCCTATTAACTGTGCAAAGATACTTCTTGAAATGGTGTTTACAAAGTACATTGGTATTTCTGCGAATTTGTTATTTTTTCTACTGATTTTTTTTCAATACGGCAACAAACTAGCCCTGATTGAAGTGGAAATTAGCTTTGTCAACGTGTCAAACTTTGACAAAGCTAATTGCAACGGAAAGCAGGAAAATGGAAACCAAAAACACCCAAACCATTCGCTCCCAACCCATCCAAAATAAACTTACTAAATTGGTATACATTTCTTTTTGTTTTCATTCTATTTACTTACTTTTGTGACTCTTAAAATTGACAAACTTATACTTATGAACATACACGAATATCAAGGGAAAGAAATTTTAGCAAAATACGGTGTACGCGTTCAACGTGGAATAGTAGCTAATAATCCAGTAGAAGCTGTTGCGGCTGCCAAACAATTGACTACTGAAACGGGTACGCAATGGTACGTAATTAAAGCGCAAATTCATGCGGGTGGAAGAGGAAAAGGCGGCGGAGTGAAGTTGGCTAAAAACTTAGAACAAGTAACCGAACTTTCAGAACAAATTATTGGGATGATGCTCAAAACACCTCAAACACCACCAGAAGGAAAACAAGTTCATAAGGTGCTTATCGCAGAAGATGTTTATTATCCGGGAGAAAGCCAAACCGAAGAGTTTTATATGTCGGTTTTGTTGAACAGAGCAACTGGAAGAAACATGATTATGTATTCGACTGAGGGTGGAATGGATATCGAAGAAGTAGCTGAACATACTCCCGATAAAATCTTTACAGAAGAAATTGATCCGCAATTGGGTCTACAAGGTTTTCAGGCGCGAAGAATTGCCTTTAATTTAGGGCTTTCTGGAAATGCCTTCAAAGAAATGGTGAAGTTTGTTGAGGCCTTGTACGCCGCTTATATCGGTTCGGATGCTTCGATGTTTGAAATCAACCCAGTATTAAAAACATCGGATAACAAAATTATGGCAGTGGATGCCAAAGTAAATATTGATGATAATGCGTTGTACCGTCAGCCAAAATACGCTGAAATGCGCGATGTGAGAGAAGAAAACCCCATTGAAGTAGAAGCTAAAGAAGCCGGATTAAATTATGTTGACCTTGACGGAACAGTAGGTTGTATGGTAAACGGTGCTGGTTTGGCAATGGCGACTATGGATTTGATTAAATACGCTGGTTTTGAGCCTGCAAATTTCTTAGATGTTGGTGGAACAGCTGATGCTAAAAGAGTAGAAACAGCTTTCCGAATCATCTTGAGAGATCCAAATGTAAAAGCCATTTTGATCAATATTTTTGGTGGAATTGTACGTTGTGACCGTGTGGCTCAGGGTGTTGTTGATGCATACAAAAACATGGGCGACGATATCAAAGTGCCCATTATTGTAAGACTTCAAGGAACGAATGCCGAGATTGCAAAAGAATTGATTGACAATTCGGGTATGCCCATTTTATCAGCCGTTCAGTTTCAAGAAGCAGCTGATCAGGTGCAGAAGGC
>CAZAJH010000258.1:0-2785 GCA_964485385.1 uncultured Flavobacterium sp. | reverse complement strand
AACATCCAAAATCAGTTTGGTTTTAGAGTCAAAAATCACGGTTCCTTTGAACATCATTTCTTCTTGAATTCCCTGTTTGGGTTCGATGGAAACCATATCAATACTACTTCCATCGGCCATTTTTTTGGTTTGGGCCTCAAACTCATAGGCTTCATTTTTCAGAAGATTAGCTACTCCTTTGAAATTATAACCGTGTTCTATAGCGTCTTGAATATTATTTAAATTAACCGATAAAATGGCTTTTTGTCGTTCGTCTGCTGATTCATCTTTCAAATCAAAAAAGCGACTTTGTTTGACTTCTAGGTCTGAAGCACCACTTTTTCGTTTGACATAGAAATCGACTAATCCGTCTGCAAAAGAGGTAAACTTTCCGTCTACATTGATGAATTCGCGGTAATAAGTATTGAGTAACAGCGCTTTTTCAAGTTTTGCCTTAGAAGCATCTACGGCCATCTTCAAAAGGGCTTTTGCAGGAATTCTATTTACAGTAACTTCTTCTAACTCGAAGGTTTGTACGTCCATAAAAAGTTCCATTTCAGCATCGTTTGATGGCGCCAAAACTGTGATTGGATTGTAGTATACATGACTCAAGTGAATTTTGGCCTGTGGGCTAGGCAAAGTAATGCGAAAACGACCCTCTGCGTTGGAAATAGTTCCTTCATTCGAATTTTCAATGCTGATGGAAACACTTTCTATGGGCTGTTTGGTTTCTTTGTCTTTGATAATAGCGTTAACCACTTTGGTCTGGGCAAAAGCTAAAGTGGAAAATAATAATGTAAAAAAAATACTGCTTTTTTTCATAAGAAATATGTTATATTTGATTTTGATGATGATTCAAATATATTGGTTTTTATTTACCTTTTTTAGTCTATGAATAAAAGTTTTGTTATTGGCGATATTCACGGCGGATTGCGCGCACTCCATCAAGTTTTGGAACGCGCTGAAGTTTCTCAAAGTGACACGTTGATTTTTTTAGGCGATTATGTCGATGGTTGGAGCCAATCGCCACAAGTGATAGATTTTTTAATCGAATTGAGCAAAAAACAAAAATGTATTTTCATACGAGGAAACCACGACGATTTGTTGTTGGATTGGCTCACAGGAAATACCCAAAATTTGGATGAAAGAATGTGGTTTCAACACGGAGGTGAAGCCACTGTAATAGCCTATTCCAATGTTGGTGAAGCGGACAAAAGAAAACACATTGAGTTCCTACAATCACTACAAAATTACTATATCGACAACCAGAACCGATTGTTTATTCACGCTGGTTTCACCAATATGAAAGGTGTAGCTTACGAGTATTTTCCGAAGCTTTTTTATTGGGATCGAACGCTCTGGGAAACAGCACTTGCAACCGACAAACGCATGTCGAGAAACAATCCTTTTTACCCCAAACGGTTACTGTTGTACAAAGAAATTTTTATCGGTCACACTCCTGTTACTCGAATTGGTCAAACAGTTCCGATAAAAAAAGAAAGTGTTTGGAATGTTGATACCGGAGCCGCCTTTCAAGGTCCGCTCACAATTGTGGAGGTTGATACAAAAGAATATTGGCAAAGCGAACCTTTGCCTCAGCTGTATCCAACTGAAAAAGGGAGAAAGGAATAACATAGATTTTACTACCTTTGTTGCGAATTTAATTTTTAAACCATGAAGAAAATAACCACATTTTTATTTTTAGTAGCTGTAAGTATGATGCAGGCGCAAGCTTACAAAGGAAAAGGAGACATCAAAGGACAAGTAGGTGCTATTGTTCAATCTGGCGGAACTGGAATTGCGGTTTCAGCCGATTTCGGAATTGGAGAAAACATGTCGGTTGGACTAGTGAGTTCGTATTTGCTCTCGGCAAACGATGAAATTTACTTCTTTGATGGGACTAACTTCGGTACTTCTACTCCAAAATTTCAAGACCGAATAGACCTCAAAGCGCGTTTTAATGCCAACATTGGTAATGTAATCGGATTAAATGAAAAAATGGACGTTTACCCAGGGCTGAATTTAGGTTTACGAAACTTTGGTGGTCAAGTTGGATTCCGTTATTTCTTTACCAATGGCTTTGGAGTGTTTGGCGAAGCTGGTTTTCCTATTGCTAAATACGATAAAAACGTAAACAGTTTTGAATACTACAACAACCAATTTGCTTTGACGGTTGGTGCATCATTCAATTTGTAATTGCTATTGAAATGAGTGTTGTAACCGAAAAACGATTAAAAGATCGAAGTGGTGCTGTTTGTGAAATTAGCGGAAGTAATGAAAATTTAGTGCTGTATTTGGTTGCACCCAAAACGGAAGTTGTTCCTGAAAATTGCGTTTTAATTGCCCAACATCTTAGAGATCAAATTGAAAATCCGGCTCTGATGAACCCCAACGATTGGAGAGGGTTGAGCGAAAGTATGTGGAACGAAAATCTCCCTGTTCAAATAGTGTCTTGGCGAATGTTAGCGCGGTTGAAAAACCACGATTTACTAGACCAGATGTACTTAGAGGAAGACGCTTTGGAATGGGCTAAAGCCACAGGTGAGGCCGACGACGACGAGGGCAAAATAATGCACAAAGATTCAAACGGGAATGTTTTGCAAGATGGTGATTCGGTCGTTTTAATTAAAGATTTGGATGTAAAAGGAGCCTCTTTTACTGCCAAAAGAGGCGCTGCGGTTCACAACATCAAATTGGTTTGGGACGATGCGAACCTGATTGAAGGTCGAGTTGAAAACCAAAACATTTACATTTTGACACAATACGTGAAGAAAACGAAGTAAGATTTTCGAACCATATAAGGCTT
>CAZAJH010000257.1:0-2852 GCA_964485385.1 uncultured Flavobacterium sp. | reverse complement strand
CTTCGATGTTATTGCTTTGGAGTAATTGGTAAAATTCTGGGTTTTCAGTTCCAGGATTAAAAACTACTCTTTTGGGTTGGGTTTCGATAATATAATTGTAGTAATCGCGTTGGCGAATCGGATTCAAATACAAAGTTACCGTGTCTATATTTTTGAGTGGAATGGTTTTGGTTTTGATGGAAATTCCGGCCACCTCGCCAGTTTGTTGACCAATGGCAACCACCGAATGGCCTTTATCAACCAACAGGGTAATGGCTTTAAACGCATAGCGATCGGGTTTGGTGGAAGCGCCAAGAACGAGTGTTTTCTTATTTTTCATACTGCGAAATTACGTATTATTGTTTTTAAATTAATATAAAAAACCAATGTTTGCCTATCTTTGCCTTGAATTTACTTTTTGGTGCAAACAATGGATATTTTTTTGAATACATTTTTGGTTTTGCTAGGCGCCTTGTTTTCGGTATTGAATCCGTTTGGCGCTATTCCGTTTTTTGTGGGCTTGACTCAAGATTACAATAAACCCGAGCGTTCGCGTGTTTCCCTTTGGACTGCCATAAACGTTTGCATTATTCTTTTGATTGCTTTTTTTGTGGGCGAATACGTGTTGCGCTTTTTTGGTATTACTATTTCGGCTCTGCGAATTGCGGGTGGAATACTAATTGCCAGTTCAGGTTTTGGTTTGTTGAATGCCAATCCGAAAAAACGCAAAGGAATCAGTAAAGAGGTAGAAGAAGATTTACAAAACCGAAATTCGATTGCCTTGACACCATTAGCCATGCCAATGTTGGCCGGACCCGGTTCTATTTCGCTTTTGATTGCTTTTAATCAGGATCACCATAGCACCCATGAAATGTTGGCATCTACATTTTCAATTTTTGTGGTTTCTTTTATTATTTTTTTAATATTGAGAAGTGCGCATTACCTAGCTAAATATCTGGGAGCATCGGGAATCGTTGCCATATCACGTATTGTAGGATTCTTGACCGTAGCCATTGGAATTCAGTACATCATCAGTGCTGTATTAACTATCATTAGAGGAATTTAGAAGTTAGAAATATGAGAAATAGTATTTTATTAGTGTTTTTAATTGTACTTGTTTTGGGTTGTCAATCAGCTAAAACTAGTGGTGACCAATCAGGTGCTCATTTGAATGAACTGGTTGCGATTATGCAAGGGCAATATTCGTCGGAAGCCCAATCGAAAAGCGACACGACTTATTTTAACATCTCCTTGCGCATGGTTCCAATTTGGCAAAAGAAAGGACATTATTTGTATGTAGAGCAAGCGATGTTTAGTAAGCAAGACAAACCGTATCGCGTGAGAATATATAAAATCACACAAAAAGGTGACACATTTGTGAGTGAAATTCATACCCTAAAAAATGAAAAAGAATGGATTGGTAAGTGGAAAACGCCAGCGGCTTTTGATGCCTTGACCGACAATGATATTGAACTCAAACCAGGTTGTGAAGTGATTTTGAAACGCATTGGCAAAAACCAATTTACTGGACAAACAGGCATTAAAACTTGTCCCAGTGAACTAAGAGGAGCCAGTTATGCCACCTCCAAGGTGACCGTAACCGAAAAAGAAATTTTATCGTGGGACCAAGGGTTTGATAAAAACGACAAGCAAGTTTGGGGTGCTGAAAAAGGCGGTTATGTGTTTGTCAAATATTGAGTAAATAGGTGGAATATAGAATAAAAAATCCCGAGTTGTAATAAACTCGGGATTTTTATTGATAGGCAATTTTACACTTTTATTATTCTTTTGGTAAGAAAATTTCCGCCATCATGCATCGGGCACTCCCACCACCACAGGCTTCGATTGTATCTAAACTCGAGTGCAAAATGGTGATGTGCTCTTCTAGTTGGGTGATTTGCTTTTTGGTTAAACTATTGTAAGCCGAGGTACTCATTACCAAATAACGCCGGTCGTCAGCTCCTTTAACTTCGAGCATGTTCCCAGCAAAATTAGTTACTTGATCTTCGGTAATGAGAATGATTTCTTTTTCGTCGCCCCGCAAACTATCCAATACCATTTTGCGTTCTTTTTTATCATCGATACAATCGGCGCAGATAACTGCAAATGTATCGCCTAAACACATCATAACATTGGTGTGGTAAATCAATTTTCTTTCGCCATTAACTGTTTGATACGCATTGAAAATTACAGGAGTAAACTCGAAGTCTTCACAAAATTCAATCAAAAGTTCTTCATCGGCGCGTGGTGAGAGTGCGCAATATGCTTTTCCGTTTTCGCGATCGAGCAACAAACTACCTGTTCCTTCCAAGAAAACACTGTCTTCCTCGGCCGAAGTGTAATCCATGATTTCATTAATAACAAAACCATTATCTTCTAAAATATCTAAAATATCTTCGCGTCGTTCGCCACGGCGGTTTTCTGCAAACATAGGATACAGTGCCACATCACCGTTCTCGTGAAAAGAAATCCAATTGTTTGGAAAAATACTATCAGGAGTATCAGGCTCTAGCGTATCGTCAACCACAGTTACATCAACACCAACTTTTCGCAACTTTTGCACAAAAGCATCAAATTCGGCTTGAGCTCTAGCATTGACCGTTTCTGGAGTTAATCCATCGAGTACTTTTTGATAATAATTATTTACGGCCGTTTGCTCGTTCATTCGAAACGCTACTGGGCGAATCATTAAAATTGAATTGGTGGTTTGGTTCATGGTTTTGTGTTTCAGGTTTCGGGTTTCAAGTTTCAGGTTTCAAGTTTCAGGTTTCAAGTTTCGGGTTTTATTACCTTGAAAAATTAACTCGAAACAAATTTTTAATCTCTCATTAACGGCAAAGTCGAACACCGCAATAATCCTTCTTGTTTGGCGA
>CAZAJH010000256.1:0-2866 GCA_964485385.1 uncultured Flavobacterium sp. | reverse complement strand
ATATCAGAAGAAGTCGTCCAAGATTTTGGAAAAGCGAAATTGATCAAGAATAGGGATAATTTTTTCAAAACTTGATTCATGAGAAAAGAAATTCTTCGCGGCCAGAGGATCTGTGGCCACGATGACGTAGTCATAAAGTTTATTTTGAATTTTATTGCAAGCAATAACGCTACACCTATTGATGAACAACCACAAGATAACACTTTTAATCTGAGCCAGATTGTTGTTGGTTCATATGACCCAAATGACAAAACCTGTGTAGATGGCAACACCATATCACCAACACAAGTCGGGGATTACCTACACTATTTGATTCGTTTTCAAAACTCAGGAACGGCTCCAGCCGAAAATGTAGTCATTAGAGACCTCATTGATACCAACCGGTATAATTTGTCATCGTTACAGCTGATATCAACTTCACATCCTCAGGTAACGCGCATTACGGGCAACAAAGTAGAGTTTATCTTTGAAAATATTCAGCTACCTGCCGAACAAGATGACGAACCCGGAAGCCATGGTTTTGTAGCTTTTAAAATTCGAACAAAAGAAAATTTAGTGTTAGGAGACTCGGTTTCGAATACAGCCGCTATTTACTTTGATTACAATTTTCCGATTATAACCAATACCGCAACCACAACTATCACCGAACTAGGAATGAACGAATTGGAAAACAATTCGGTTTCTATTTCGCCAAATCCAGTTAAAAACAATTTGACAATCACAGCCAATGACACCATAACTTCAGTTCAGGTTTTTGATGTTCAAGGACGATTGATTGCTACCAAGTTAAATAATAATCTCTCGTTGATGCTGGATATGACCCAACAAAATTCTGGTGTTTACTTTGTAAAAGTAACAACTGAGAATGGCATCAAAGTAGAAAAAATCATAAGAGAATAAATTGATTAATTTGTAGATAATGAAAACATTTTTATCAATAGCTGTTTTTATCTTAACAACCAGTATTGGTTACGGACAATCCATTACCAAAAAAGCATTGTTCTTAGGAAATAGTTATACTCAGTTCAACAACCTGCCGCAATTGATAGCAGATATGGCGCAATCAACCAATGATGTTTTGGTTTTTGATAGCAATACACCTGGAGGACATCGGTTATCCGATCATGCTTCCAATGCTACATCACTCAACAAAATAGCGCAAGGAAATTGGGATTTTGTGGTGCTGCAAGAGCAAAGCCAACTGCCTTCGTTTCCCATTAATCAAGTAAATACACAAGTGTTCCCGTTTGCTCAGAGTCTAAATAACCTGATTGTCACTCAAAATCCTTGTGCCGAAACTGTCTTTTATATGACTTGGGGCAGACAGAATGGCGACAGTCAGAATTGTGCAACATATCCGCCTGTGTGTACCTATGAAGGCATGGATGATCTGCTGCGG
Organism: uncultured Flavobacterium sp.; assembly: GCA_964485385.1. Taxonomy (GTDB): domain Bacteria; phylum Bacteroidota; class Bacteroidia; order Flavobacteriales; family Flavobacteriaceae; genus Flavobacterium. The sequence continues at coordinate 1,467 of CAZAJH010000256.1, read as the reverse complement.
GAAAGGTACCTGACAATGACCGTCAACAACCAAGCTATAGTTTCACCAGTTGGTGCCGTTTGGCGTTATTTGAGAGCCCAATCGCCAGATTTGAATTTGTATGTTTCAGACGGAAGCCATCCCTCACTGTTGGGTTCGTATGCAGCTGCTTGTTCCTTTTACACCACATTATATAGAAAAGACCCAACCTTAATTACTTTCAATTCTTCTTTGTCAGAGGCAAATGCCAATACGATAAAAGCCGCTGTAAAAACAATCGTTTATGATCATCTGACCGATTGGATGATTGGAAATTATGATCCCACCGCGAACTTTACTTATTCCAATTCAACCTCCACTACCGTTCAATTTTACAACAGTTCGACTAATGCTACGAGCTACTTGTGGAATTTTGGAGATACCACTACTTCAACTGAAGCCAATCCGATTCATTCGTATACCACTGCTGGAACATATACTGTAACATTGACCGCCACAAAATGTGGTACCACTTCGGTATCGCAACAAACCATCAACACCTCGATTTTGGATGTAGATACGGTTGGTTTTGATGAACTTACCGTGAAGCTATACCCCAATCCGGTGGGAGATAAATTGCATGTAGCTTGTTCGGAAAAAATTCTACGACTTGAGCTTTTTGATGTGTTGGGGCAATTGTTGAAAACCAATACGAGTGAGGAGCAAATTATGGATTTAAGTTCGCAAAAAGCAGCCCTCTATTTGCTAAAAGTTACTACTGAAAAAGGGGTGAAAGTAGCAAAAGTTATAAAAGAATAGCGCTTAATTTTGGGCCACTCAATGACATTATGAAAAAATACTTGATACAAAAAACGCCATTTGTGGTTCCTACTACCGATGGCAAACTGATAGAAGAACATCACGGAATTCCCACTACAGGAAATTCTGCCATTTCGATTGCGCATATGGTTGCCCCACCGCATTGGAGTGAACCGTTTCAAACACCCGAATTTGACGAATATACTTATATTATTTCGGGTAAAAAGCAATTCATCATTGAAGGGGAAGCTGTGGTTTTAGACGCAGGTCAATCGATACGAATAGAGCGTCATACACGTGTACAATATTCCAATCCGTTTGAGGAACCTTGTGAGTATATTGCGATTTGCACCCCAGCTTTTGATTTTAACAAAGTACATCGAGAGGAGTAAATTTCAAAAAAATAAAGTCGTATTTAAAACGGTTGCCCTAGCCCCGATTGCAGTGAAAAGCCTTTTGCAATGGAAAACCATTTTTTGTTGCCTTAAAAAAGCGACCAACGGAAGCTAGTTGAAGGCTTACAAAAAAGGTTGGGAATAAAAAAGCTTGTAACGGAAAGCGGGATTAGCTTCTAACTATTTAACAGTTCGATGATTTTATTTTCGGCTGCTTCGCTATTCCAATCCGTTTCTATATTGGGCATTTGCATGATTTGCTCCATAATTTGATTTTGAAAATCACCTATAGCCA
>CAZAJH010000255.1:0-2867 GCA_964485385.1 uncultured Flavobacterium sp. | reverse complement strand
AAATCATAAAAAAGACTCTTGATAAGCAAGAGTTTTGTTTATTAATCAAATTTATTTTTAATGTAATATTTACTATCCAAATCATCGTCATCAAAATCATCGGTCATTGGCTTGGGTTTGGGTTTGCTAGCAGTAACCTTTTTTTTCCACAATTCAAAATTGTCTTTAGACAATCGCTTTCTCATTAGTTCAGTTACTTCATTTTCAGTAATGCCAAACTCCGCTTTCAACACTTCAAAAGGTTTTCTTTCCTCTTGAGCCATACTGACAACTCGCTCAATTTGTTCGCTGTCAAGTTCTACTCTTTTACTTTTTTTCATTAGTTAAAGGTACAATTAACGTTAAATCTTTTTAATAAATCAAATGGTTTATCAATATTACTAAAAAAAATAATTACTTTATCAGTTCGAGTAAAAAATTATTCTGATTTTGGTTTTCTAATTTTTTGAAAGGGTAGTCCAATTAGTGAAGACAAAACATTGTTTTCTTTCGGATCCATATGGGTGTCTACACCATAAATGATCTGTTCTCTTTCCATGTACAAAAAAGTACCGAATAGTCTATCCCAAACGGAAAAAATATTCCCATAATTGCTGTCAGTATAGGGAAGTTTGTAGTGGTGGTGTATCTTGTGCATATCGGGAGAAACGATAAAATAACTCATCCAACGATCTACTTTTTTGGGCAAACAAATATTGGCATGCGTAAATTGAGTGGCCACAACAGAGAGTGTTTGGTACATAAAAACCATCCACATGGGGCTACCTACCACGATTACTCCCAAAGTTGTAAAAATAAATCGAATGACACTTTCACCAGGATGATGCCGGTTTCCCGAAGTAGTATCGATGTAGGTATCGGTGTGATGAATCAAATGAAATCGCCATAAAAACGGAACGCGATGTTCCACATAATGCGCCAAGTAGGCTCCAAAAAAATCCATTAACAACAAGCCAACCACGGTATACGCTATCGGATGAATAGGAGGAAAGTAATGTAAAATTCCTATTTGGTTTACCGTTACAAAATCGGCAGCAAAAACCAATACAAACGCCATAGCAAAATTAACTACTATAGTTGTGGCGGTAAAAAATAAATTAATACTAGCGTGTTGCCACTTGTTGTAGTTAAACTTAAAAAAAGGAACAGCATTTTCAATAAGCCAAAATAGGGTAATCCCACCTGCCAAAATTAAAGCTCTGTGCCAAGAAGGAATGGTTTCAAAATAGTGAATTAGCGCCTCCATTTTTATTGATTTAGTTCAAAAATAAAGAAAAATTATCGAATTATTCGAAAAGTCAAATTGATTCTCGGTCCGACTATTTTGCTTGTTTTTGGAATTTGATGTTTCCAAAAATGTTGTGTTTCTCCTTTCATAATTAACAAACTTCCGTGCTCGAGGTTGATTTTCAATTGCGCTTCTTTTAAACTAGTGTGCTTCAATTGAAAAGTTCTTTCGGCACCCAAACTGACTGAGGCAATAATCGGATTTTTACCCAATTCTTTTTCGTTATCTGCATGCCAACCATTACTGTCTTTGCCATCCCGGTACAAGTTCAGCAGTACAGTAGTAAAATTTACTTTGCAATGATTTTCTATTTCATTTTTGATGAATAGAGTGGGTGCGTTCCATTTGTGCGGATGCATTACAATATTGGAGTAAGAATACGGTTTGCCTTCGTTGCCATACAAAGCCGTTAGTCGAGGTTGGTTGTACACTTTGTTGAACACCGTAATTTGGTCGAGTTGCCACGGAGTTTCTTTGTAAAGTGTATCGTACAAAAGATGCGCCTTTTCGCCATCAAAAAAATGGGGATAATATTCTATTTCGGCATTGGGTAAATCGAAAATTATTTTTTCAGAAGGGAATAAAGTACTCATCACACAAAAATAAAAAAAGCGATGAAATTCACCGCTTTTCTTACATCAATTAACTTTTGATTAATCCGCTTTTTTTTCTAACAACGATCGGTAAATAAATCCACCAAAAATAGCTCCTGAAATAGGAGCCACCCAAAACAACCACACTTGCGATAAAGGTTCACCCAATGTGATGACAGCTTGTGATAGCGAGCGAGCCGGATTGACAGAAGTATTGGTAATTGGAATACTAATCAAGTGGATCAGTGTTAATGCTAAACCAATGGCAATTCCAGCAAATTTTCCATTTGAGAATTGATCAGTAGCACCGAGTATAATTAGTAAAAAAAACATAGTCAATACAAATTCGGCAAAAAAAGCCGCTTCAATAGAATAGCCTTGTGGAGAAAAAGAGCCGTATCCATTTGTTGCAAAAGCTCCTGCCTTTGTAGCGTCTATTCCGTTTTCGGGTTTTCCTGTCCAAATAAAATACAAAACACCTGCCGCGGCAATGGCTCCTATGCACTGAGCTGTGATATACGGAAGTAAATCTTTGGCGGCAAATCGACCACCAGCCCAAAGTCCGAACGAAACAGCAGGGTTAAAATGACCGCCCGAAATAGGGCCAACGGCATAAGCCATAGTCAGAACTGAAAGCCCAAATGCGAGTGAAACACCTGCAAATCCAATGCCCAAATCGGGAATACCAGCTGCAAAAATGGCGCTGCCGCATCCTCCAAATACTAACCAAAAGGTTCCAAAAAATTCTGCAAATAGTTTTTTCATAATAACGAGGTTTGAGTTGATTTTATTTAGTTAACGTATTGATAAGCCCAGTAAATAAGGGCAAATTGTATGGGTAAAAGAAGTAAGACAATCCCTATTGGCCAACCTTTTCTTGCTTTGGTATTAAAAATGATATACATGTTTGAGGGTAAAATAAGCAGTAACAATGATCTTGACTGGTTCCGTTTTTGTTGCACGAAAATTCGATTTCGTCAGTGATC
>CAZAJH010000254.1:0-2891 GCA_964485385.1 uncultured Flavobacterium sp. | reverse complement strand
GCCAATGTAATTGTATAAATATGCCATGTGGTGGCTTGGTTCGTTGCCGTGCGCGTATTGACCAATTAAACCTGTTACATCGACTTGCTCGCGACCTGTGGTTTTGCTTTCGCTGTTGAACATCTCGTCGAGTTTGGCTTCGAATTTTGCTGCACCTCCATAAGCGGCAATCATGCCTGGAATATCTTGTGGCACAAAAAACGAATACTGCCACGAATTTCCTTCTGTAAAATTGTTATTGATTTCTCTAGGGTCGAAAGGCGCAAACCAACCGCCGTTTTTCTTGGGACGCATAAACCCTGTATTCCAATCGAAAACGTTTTTCCAACTTTGAGAACGCTGCACAAAATAGTTGTAATCTTCTTTTTTGTTCAGTATTAAAGCCATTTGGGCTATACACCAGTCATCATAGGCATATTCCAGCGTTTTAGAAACACTTTCATGTTCGTCGTCCATCGAAATGAAACCTTGGCGTTTGTAGGCTTCTAAACCTAAATGATCCAGCATTGCTGAATGTTTGGCCGCTTGAAAGGCTTTCTCGTAATCAAATCCGGTAATTCCTTTGGCCATCGCATCGGCTATTACAGAAACCGAATGGTACCCAATCATGCAATCCGTTTCATTGGAAGCCAGTTCCCAAACAGGCAAACGACCACCTTGTTCAAACTGTTTGATGAAGGTATTGATGTAATCGGACGTTCGTTTTTTGTCAATCAGAGTATATAAGGGATGCGCGCCTCTGAATGTATCCCAAAGTGAGAAAACCGTGTAATAATCAAATCCTTCTCCATTGTGCACTTTGTTGTCGCGACCTCGGTATTTGCCATCGAGGTCTTGTGCAATATTGGGTTGTGACATGGTGTGGTACAAGGCCGTGTAGAAAATAGCTAACTTATCTCTGTTGGTTTCGGTGATTTGAATTTTGGACAATTCGCTATTCCAGAGTTGCTCGGCTTCTTTTTTTACTTGCGTAAAATCCCAGCCTTTGATTTCGGAACTATTTAGTTTTGCGCCTTCATAACTCGTTGGCGAAAGTGCCACTTTGATTAGAATTTGCTCACCTTTTTTGACCAATTTGGAAAAGGCCATTTTTAGAACAGTCCCCGAGTAAAAGCCGTTTCCTTTTTCTTGATTCGCTTCTACCTTGCTGATGGTCAGGGGAACGTTGAATTCAATTTGCGCATACACATATTGATCTTTGGCCCAAGCTTCACTTCTACGGAGAATTTGAATGGTTCGGTTGTTGATGACTTTTATATCGCCATATAGCAATTTGTCTCTATGGTTCATATCGAGAATTATATTGGCTTTTCCCGGATTATTAAAGGTATATTGGTGAAAGCCAACTCGTGTAGAAGTTGTTAAATTAACATCGATATTGTGTTTGTCGAGCTTAACAGCATAGAAACCCGCCGATGCTTTTTCGTTAGCATGTGTAAAAGAAGACGCATATTCTTTGGGTGAAAAATTGGGGTCGCCCATCGTGGGCATTAACATGATATCGCCGTAATCGGTGCAGCCTGTTCCGTTCAAATGCGTATGAGAAAAACCATAAATGAGTTTATCATCATAGTGGTAACCCGAACAACCATCCCAACTGCCGTCGATGCGGGTGTCGGGTGAGAGTTGTACCATCCCAAATGGCACTGTAGCTCCTGGATAGGTGTGGCCGTGACCACCTGTTCCGATAAATGGATTGACATAGGAGGCGTAATTTTGTGCTTGAATGGTACAATGTAAAAACAACAAGAAAAGTAAGCAACTTTTTTTCATGGTAATAGGTTTGTTTCAAAGATAAAAATTTAGGTCTAATAAAAGGCAACTTCGATATAAACAGGTAAATGGTCTGAAGGGTATTTTAGCTCTTTAGAATCGCTCAAAACAGCGCATTTGGTAACCTTACAAGTATGGCTTTTGGAGATAAAAATATAATCGATTTGTTCTGTGACGGGTTGGTTGTGACGAAAACCATTGAAAGTACCAGCTGGTCCGAAGGGTTTTTGAAGGGAAATTTCGAAGCTGTCGTTCATTTCTTTTTTTAAATGGATGATGCACTCATCTGAGGGTTTGGAATTGAAATCGCCCATCAAGAATACCGGATCATTTTTGGTGTTTAGCTTTTTAATTTGATTGAGAATCAATTGAATGGAATAGGTTCGGGCCAACGCTCCTACATGATCCAAATGCGTATTAAAAACCCAAAAATGGCGCTTGGATTTTTTGTCTTTTAACAATACATACGTACAAATGCGGTTGAGCGCCGCATCCCAACCTTTGGAGATTTTCTCGGGTGTTTCGGATAGCCAAAACGTGTTTTGCTGTACCAACTCGAATCGCGTTTTTTTGTAAAAAATAGGAGAAGCTTCTCCTTGCTGCTCGCCGTCTCGGGCGAGGCCAACATGGTTGTAATCTGATAAGGCGTTTGCAATGTGTGTCACCTGATGGTGGAGTGCTTCTTGAATACCGAATACATCGGGTTCATAAAAGGCAAGTTGGGCCGTAAGAAAGTCTTTGCGATTGGGCCACGCGTTTTCGCCATCGTTGGGGTTATCGTAACGAATGTTGTAGCTGATGAGTTTGAGGTTTTGTCCGTTGGAAAAACAACTCATAACAGTAAAAGCCAGTAAAAGAACTACTTTTTTCATAGTATACAGTATCAGTTCAAATATACTACTTTTTGCGTTAAGGATAGTAGTGGAAAGCCCACAGCAAGGAGGAACGACGCAGCGCGGACTTGCAACGGATAGCCTGACCCCGATTAGTAAAAACTACGTTTTGCAAACTTTTTTTATCTATCGGGGGAACGCCCAAATACTTACTATTTTTTTAAATAAACAACCCTGTCAGCGTTTGGAACTCTATGAGGGTTGGATAACTCTATTATTCTTTTA
>CAZAJH010000253.1:0-2894 GCA_964485385.1 uncultured Flavobacterium sp. | reverse complement strand
GTCACTGCTGTTGGGATTGGATATAGTATATAGATTTCTTCTGAGGTTGGGAATTGATCGTTGTATATCACTGTAAAAAGCACTCCAGGATACTTTGAGTTTGATTGATTTAAAGTTGTTTTCACCATTCAACTGACCCGAATAAATCTTGTTGCTTGTAAACCATCTTACATCCGATAATAAAATCCTTTCATTATCAAGTTTTTGACCTCTTCGTTCAACAACTAAATCGGTAGAATTAATACTGTAAATATTTTTAAAATTAATTGAATGGCTATCGTTGAATTTGTAGGCTAAATTGAATAAACCAGCTGTTAATACTTGTTCATTATAGTTGTTGTCGCTGTATTTTGCATCAAGAACCGGATTATTGGGAATCCCATAGTCATAATCAAAACGCTCAATAGGATTGTAATTGTTTGTTTTGTTGTTTGATAGCGAGAAGATCAGTCCCAAAGCGCTTTCTCCGAATTTAATATTCCGACCTATTGAATATTGAAAATTGGTATTCGGTTTGAATTTTTCATCCGTGATACTCCAGTCGTATTCAAAAGTTTTTGCTAGTTGCGCCTTTTCTTGAAACGAAAGTGTATTGAAGACTTCAGTTGTTGGAATGGAGGAAGGTAAATCTCTAACACCATTGTCAAAACCAATCCAGTCGGTTTCACTTCCTTTGTAAGATCTTTGTGTTTTAAATGTAGTGATTGCATTGTACCCTGAACCAATACTAATTAATTGAAAATTCTTATCGGGTACTGCTTTGGTGTTTATTTGAACTACACCGCCAGCAAATTCTCCAGGTAAATCAGGCGAAGCCGTTTTGGTAATAATTAAGTTGTCAAGAACATTAGAAGGAAAAATATCAAAAGAGAATGCTTTGCGATCGGGCTCCGAACTTGGTAAAGGCGAACCATTCAGTATAGCTACATTGTATCGGTCATTTAATCCACGAACTACCACAAATTTGTTGTCTTGTATGCTTGCCCCACTTATCCTCTTTAAAACATCCGATGTGGTTCTATCGGGAGTCTTCTTGATAGTTTCTGCAGAAATTCCATCAGATACACTGGCATTGTTTTTTTGCATTGTCAACAATGATTTGACAGATTCTGCTTTGGCTCTTGTTTTGGTAACAACCACTTCTTCAAGCATGTTTCTAACCTCTACTAAAGTGACATTCAATTCTGTAACCTCTTTGGCAACAACCATAACCTCGGTTACTTGTTTGGGTTGGTAACCCATATAGGATAATTCTACACTGTAAGAACCCGGAGGAACATTTTTTAGAGTGAATTTGCCCTCACCATCAGTTACTACTCCCATTTTTAACGACTTAATTACCACGTTTACTCCAATAAGAGGGACTGCACTTGCATCATCTAGTACAACCCCCGAAATAGAACCATTTTGGGCGAATAAAAATGAGGAGAATAAAATTAAAATGTAGTTGTAAATGTGTTTCATGACAAAATATTCAAATCTTAAAGGTGCAAACTAAAGACAAAATGCCATGAACTTGGTTAACTGAAAATTAACAATTTATGAAGTCATCTGTACATTTTAGAACGAGGCTTTAAACAAAAAAAAGGAGGGCTAAATCGAGGAATACTAATTGTTTAAAGGGCTTTGAATGGTAAAAGGTCACCCCTTTATTTTAATGAATTGTTTAGAAATTGTTATGTATTGCGACAACACTATTTAGCAATAAAAAAATAAAATACATTTGCTCAAAAATATCAATTTTAACATTCCTATAAGTGCTATGAAAAAGTGTAGCTTTCTGTTTTTTATTTTGATTTTTAATCTCGCATTTTCACAAAATGAAGAGGATAAGGATAAAAATGTAGAAGAATCTTTAGAAAAAGTAAATGACTCGCTAATAGAAAAACCTATTGCAACAACTAACAATTATCGATGGAGAATAGAAGTTGGAGCTGGAGAAAGTAGAGGGATAAGACCTTTTTCAGAAGGCTATTTCTCATCCAACAGCAAGAAAGTTTTGGGTGTATTGGACATCAACTCTGTTTCTGTGGGAGCTACCTACACTTACTCAAAGTTATTGGGGTTTAAATTGGATTTTGCATTTGACCGATTTAAAAACAAGGACGATAAAAGTAATCCTTTTGAAGTGGCTCAGTTTCGGACAGCTTTACAAGGCATCATCAACCTAAATAGTATCCTAAACTACCAAAATGAAACGTCAAGGTTTAAAGTAATGTTTCACTCCGGATTTACGCTTTCAACTATGCGTGAAATTAGCTCTGATCAAGATCCTAATGTTGGATCCAATGAATGGAATGGAGGTGTAATTGTGGGTATAACGCCTATGTATCGCATTGCTCGCCGGGCTTTTATTTATTTTGACTTCAGTTCCTTGTATAATTTCCGTCAGCATTATACTTGGGATGGCGAGTATTCTAAACCCAGTAATAATTTATCAGGTCAAATGATTAATGGTTCATTTGGAATTAGTTACGCTCTAGGAAAACAATTAAAATGGGAATTCCAAGATCAAGAACTTAAAAAGTTGAAAGAAGAAAATGAGGCACTTGAAAAAAGAGTTGGTGATTTAGAAACAATGATGAATGACACTGATAAAGATGGTGTTGCCGATTATTTAGATAGCGAAAATAATTCGATTGCAGGTGTTGCTGTTGATAGCAGAGGTGTTATGGTTGATTCCAATCGAAATGGCGTGCCCGACGAGTTGGAGCGTTATTTTGAAAAAACATACGGTTCACCAAAGGGCGGTGTTGATGGTATAGGGAAATCCGTTACTTCTTCGGATACCGATTTCTTACAACGTTCTATCAATGAAGGTTATATTTCTGTTTTCTTTGAGTCAAACAGTGCTAAACCCAATACCCAATCTACCGACGGAATTCATTTTATTC
>CAZAJH010000252.1:0-2902 GCA_964485385.1 uncultured Flavobacterium sp. | reverse complement strand
AAATTCAAAAGCAAATACGCAAAACACGGAAAATAATAGTTTTAAGTGTTCAAATTTTATTAAGACCTTCCATTTTTTGGGAGGTTTTTTTATGTGGTAAACTTTTGTAACTTTGAGCACCTAACTATAATCTGCAACCTTTTCAATGAACTACATACTTTTTGACGGAACCGTTCGCAATGCCTTATTGCCTTTTACGTTTACCCGACCTGTGGCCGAAATCCGAATTGGAATTTTAACCATACGCGAAAAGTGGGAAAAACACTTGGGTTACACAACTACAACTTTAACTGAAGAATACCTTTCAGAAAAATACCCAATGGTAGAAATGGAAGAGAATGTGATGATTAATGCGTCGTTTTTACCCAATGATATTTTGTCTGAAATGGTGCGTAACCTCGAAAAAAACCAGGCAATTTTTAAAGGTGAAGAAGTCATTGCTTTTTACACTAACGACACTCAAGATGAGGTCGATTTTGATAGTTACGAAATACTCGAATTCAGTGAAGATTGCTTAACCGTTCAACACACGTGGGATATTTTTGCTAAAAACGATGCCGCTTTACGGGAAGATTTTGAGTTAATTACGGAAGGAAGAATGTCACAACCGATTCCCAAATCGGTCAATGTGATCGCACCTGAAAATGTTTTTATTGAGGCTGGAGCCAAGCTCGAATTTGTCACTTTAAATGCATCTACGGGTCCAATTTATATCGGAAAAAATGCAGAAATCATGGAGGGTTCGGTCATTCGTGGCCCTTTTGCACTGTGCGAGGAAGCACAAGTAAAATTGGCAACCAAAGTGTACGGAGCTACAACGGTTGGTCCGCATTCACGTATTGGTGGCGAAGTCAATAATTCAGTACTCTTTGGCTATTCCAACAAAGGGCATGACGGTTTTTTAGGTAATTCGGTATTGGGCGAATGGTGCAACATTGGGGCAGATAGTAATAATTCTAACCTAAAGAATAATTATGAGGAAGTCAAATTGTGGAGTTATGAAACCGAAAATTTTGCCCGAACAGGTTTGCAATTTTGTGGTTTAATGATGGGCGATCACAGCAAATGCGGCATCAATACTATGTTTAACACCGGAACCGTAGTAGGCGTAAGTGCCAATATTTTTGGTTCGGGTTTTCCACGCAATTTTGTACCTAGTTTTTCTTGGGGTGGTGCTTCAGGTTTTACCACTTATTTGACATCCAAAGCCTTTCAAACGGCCAAAATAGTGATGTCACGCCGCCATGTTGATTTTACTGAAGAAGACGCTAAAATACTTGAACACGTATTTGAAGAGACTAAAAAATACCGAAAAGAGTAGTTTAATTTGAAAATTTGAAGAGGTGTTAATTCGAAAATACTCATTTTCAAATCTTAAAATTGTTTAATCTTTAAATTAAACTATCTTTGCACACTCAATTTTTTGACAACGATTTCATTAATTGAGGCGTATTTATGGAAAACACAAAAAAAGTAGCCTTTTATACTCTAGGCTGTAAACTCAATTTCTCCGAAACCTCTACTATTGCGAGAAATTTTCATCAAGAAGGATTTCAACGCGTTGATTTTGAAGAAGTAGCCGATATCTATGTTATTAACACGTGTTCGGTAACCGACAATGCCGACAAACAATTCAAGCAAGTAGTAAAAAAAGCATTAAAGTTAAATCAAAATGCTTTTGTGGCTGCAGTTGGCTGTTATGCCCAGTTAAAACCTGAAGAATTAGCTGCAGTTGATGGTGTAGATCTAGTTTTAGGCGCCACCGAAAAATTCAAAATTACCGATTACATCAACGACTTATCCAAAAATGAAAGGGGTGAAGTACATTCGTGTGAAATTGAAGAAGCCGATTTTTACGTAGGTAGTTATTCGATAGGCGATCGTACGCGAGCCTTTTTGAAAGTGCAAGATGGTTGTGATTACAAATGTACGTATTGTACGATTCCTTTGGCACGAGGTATTTCTCGGAGTGATGCGTTGGAAAATGTATTGAAAAATGCCTATGAAATTTCACAACAAGGAATTAAAGAAATTGTGCTCACGGGAGTGAATATTGGTGATTATGGAAAAGGCGAATTCGGAAATAAGAAGCACGAACACACCTTTCTCGATTTGGTCAAAGCTCTAGATGATGTAGAAGGGATAGAGCGACTGCGAATTTCATCGATAGAACCTAATTTGCTTAAAAACGAAACGATTGAATTTGTGGCTAAAAGCCGCACTTTTGTGCCCCATTTTCACATTCCATTACAAAGTGGAAACAATGAAATTTTGGGTAAAATGAAACGCCGTTACCAACGTGAGTTGTATGCGGATCGTGTCGCTAAAATTAGAGAAGTCATGCCACACGCTTGTGTCGGTGTTGATGTTATTGTAGGATTTCCGGGCGAAACTGACGAACATTTCCTCGATACCTATCATTTTTTAAACGATTTAGATATTTCGTATTTACATGTTTTTACGTATTCCGAAAGGGATAATACTGAGGCCGCTGTAATGGAAAATGTAGTGCCAATGAATGTACGCTCCAAAAGAAGTAAAATGCTTCGCGGTTTATCGGTTAAAAAACGCCGCGCTTTTTACGAAAGTCAAATAGGAACGAGGCGAACCGTCCTTTTTGAAGGGGAGAATAAAGAAGGCTATATCCACGGATTTACCGAAAATTACGTCAAAGTGAAAACACCATGGAATCCAGAGTTAGTCAATACATTACACGATGTTAGGTTAACGCACATTGACGAGGAAGGAAGTGTACGATTGGAGTTTTTAAATGTGGAAGCAATTGTTAAATAGGTGATGTGAAAGGTTGAAGTACAAAGTGAAAAGTACTAAGTATAAAATCTTACAAGTCAATTTAATACTTCGAATGAAACCGAATTTTGGTTATCCGAAAAACGCTATC
>CAZAJH010000251.1:0-2904 GCA_964485385.1 uncultured Flavobacterium sp. | reverse complement strand
GTTTTGAAGTCGTTCGGGAGATAGATAGAGCAATTTGTAGTTGCCATATTGGCAATTGTCCAACAAGTCAATACATTCGTTTTCGCTTATTCCTCCGGTTAACGCAATCGCTTTGATGCCTCTAGCTTGTAAGTTTTGAACTTGGTCTTTCATTAAAGCCACCAACGGAGAAATCACAAGGGCAATACCGTCCAATAACAGAGCGGGAACCTGAAAGCAAATTGATTTTCCACCGCCCGTTGGCATTAATGCAAAAGTGTCATTCCCTTCCATAACCGACGCGATGATTTCATCTTGCGGCGCTCTAAACGCATCGTGGTTCCAGTATTTTTTTAGGATTTCTACTGCAGATGACATGATTAAATAAGATAGGCGTTGAATTTTGAAAGTATAAATATACAAAAAATAAATGCAACGGCTTGGTTACGCGTTTGGCAACTGAGAAAATATAAATTGAATGCGTTCGTTTACAGAACCTGTTGGGACTTCAATTAACTTGTAGCCGTATTTTTGATATGTTTCTTTCAAATGTTCGAAGATGAGTTGCGCTTGTTCGTAATTTTCATAACGTGCTTCATCACTTTCGTAAATTTCTTCCCAAGGCGGCAAAATAAATACTTTATCGTAAGCGTGTTCTTGGCACGCTCGATCAAAAAAAGAAGGATAACTATCGCCAATATAATGCATGTAAGCCAAAATATCAGGTAGGCCGCGATCAATAAAAACGGTTGGTGTAGCGTCTTTTTGTGCTTCTATAAACTGCTTTTTTCTGCCCTCTAATAGTAGTTCACTAAACAAAAGCGGTTTTTCAAGAAACAATTGTTCAATACCTTGTTTTTTAGCTTCTAGGGTTATTTGGCGCGATATTTCTGGGTAACAGGTGTAGCCTTGCTCAATCAATTGATTGATAATGGTCGTTTTTCCCGTTCCAGGACCGCCCGTAATGACGATAATTTCTTTTTTCAACGTAGTAGAAATAAAGGTGCTAATTTATTGAATTGTTTTAGATAATTGAATGGGTTTAGTAATTTTATTTTAGGGTAAGACGACAACTTTCTAGCCCCGATTACCTCACTAAAAAAAAAATTTTTAATTTGTGTTCGGTGAATGCTTCGCATTTGAAGTGGCACGAAGTAAAACGGTTAGCGGGAATTACGACTGCTAGAATGACCAAACTATTCGCTCCAAAAAATCTAACTGCTAAATTCTAACTTCTCACTTCTAAATCGTATATTTGCTTTTATTTTAATTTTGAGATGGACAAAAAGACAGAGGATTTTTACAACCGACTTCGCGAAGAATTACAAAACACTTCCGAATGGCCCAACGAATATTTATTTAAATTTATAGTGCCAACAGAACCCAAAAAAATTGAAGAAGTAGAGAACGCATTTGACAATTTGGGCGCTGTAATCAATACCAATCAATCCAAAACAGGAAAATACACTAGTGTTTCAGTCAACGTAATGATGCAAAGCCCCGATGATATTGTAGAAAAATACATTGAGGTTTCAAGCATCGAAGGCATAATTTCATTGTAATGAACCAACAAAAATATTATAAAGAACACGCTCACGATGTAGTACAATATTTGGAATACAATGCCGAGCGGCCGCATTTGATTATTCCAGAATACGGAAGACATTTGCAAAAGTTAATCGATCAGGCTACGTTTATTACCGATAGAGAAGAGCGCAATAAAGCGGCCAAATACATCATTCAAGTGATGGGAAGTTTGAATCCGCATTTGCGCGATGTACCCGATTTTCAACACAAGTTGTGGGATCAAATTTTTATCATGTCTGATTTTAAATTGGATGTCGATTCGCCCTATCCGATTCCGACGCGCGATGTAATCAATCTAAAACCCGAGCGTTTGGATTATCCGCAAAAAAACCCGAAATACCGATTTTACGGCAACAATATCAAATACATGATTAATGTGGCTAATGGATGGGAAGACGGCGAAATGAAAAGCGCCTTGATCAAAGTGATTGCCAATCACATGAAAAAATCGTACTTGAGTTGGAATAAAGATACAGTGGAAGATACTGTAATTTTTGATCATTTGTTTGAACTTTCAGATGGAAGAATCAATCTGCATCAAAGTTCAGAAGAGTTGTCAAACACCACTGATTTGATGCGAACCAATAAAAAAATGTCGAATAAAAATCAGCCTTCCAACGGTCAGAAAAACCAAAAAAACAACAATTTCAAAAAGCAAAATGGCAAAAAACCATTTGTAAAAAATAATAATAATCAAAAATAGTAGCAAAGTTTCAAAGTTTCAGAGTTTCAAAGTTCATGCTTATCGACTCTGCCACTTTGCAACTCTGCCACTTTGCCACTTAAAATATGGGAACTTTTAAAATTGAAGGCGGAATTCGTCTAAAAGGAAATGTAACGCCACAAGGGGCTAAGAACGAAGCATTGCAAGTTTTGTGTCCGGCTTTGTTGACCTCCGAAAAAGTCAGAGTAACGAATATTCCAGATATTATCGATGTAAATAAATTGATTACTTTATTGGGGAATTTGGGTGTTAAAATCCAAAAAAACGGTCCTGGTGATTATACGTTTCAAGCCGATGAAGTCAATGTCGATTACCTAAAAACAGAGGCATTTAAAAAAGAAGGCGGAAGTTTGCGGGGTTCAATTATGATTGTGGGCCCTTTGTTGGCTCGTTTTGGATGCGGATATATCCCAAAACCCGGAGGAGATAAAATTGGTCGCCGTAGATTGGACACGCACTTTGAAGGTTTCATTAATTTGGGAGCCAAATTCCGTTACGAAAGAGAAGATCATTTTTATGGAGTTGAAGTTGAAGGCCGACTCAAAGGAACTTATATGTTGCTCGATGAAGCTTCGGTAACTGGAACGGCTAATATTGTAATGGCAGCCGTTTTA
>CAZAJH010000250.1:0-2905 GCA_964485385.1 uncultured Flavobacterium sp. | reverse complement strand
TCGGTCACCACCACACTCAATGGGGCTTACGGTTCAAAGGTGTTTATCGATGAATTGGGCTTTTTCATGAACAATGAGATGGACGATTTCAGCGCCAAACCCGGCACGCCAAACATGTTTGGTCTGATCGGCGCAGAAGCCAATAGCATCGCGCCCGGGAAGCGAATGCTGAGTTCCATGACTCCCACGATCGTGGAAAAAGAAGGCAAGCTTTGGATGGTAGTCGGTACTCCTGGAGGTTCCACCATCATCACCTCCGTACTTCAGACCATTCTGAATGTGGCTGAATTTGAAATGGGCATGCAGGAAGCCGTGGAAGCCCCTCGATTTCACCACCAATGGCTGCCGGATTTGGTGAGTTTCGAACCCGATTCCTTTGATTCCACTTTGATCGGAACGCTCAAATCACGGGGCTACCTGATCAATGAACGTAACAGTCCGATCATTGGGAAAGTGGATGCGATCTTGGTCATTCCGGATGGCAAACTGGAAGGCGGCGCTGATCCTAGAGGAGATGATACGGCTGTAGGTTTTTAGGTGTAAGTGAGTGAAATTAATTCAAAAATACCTGCAATCATTGCGCAAGGCATCCAAATAGGCATGCCTTACGCAGTAACCTGCGCAAACACAAACGTTGGCAAACATTATGAAAACGACAGTAACGACATTAATTCTACTCTTGACACTTTCATTCAATTCAGCTGCTTGTGAATGCCCTGAATACGAACTAAGTGAATTCGACAATGAAAGCTACGAATGGAGTGATTTAGTAGTAATTGGAAACGTAATAAAGACAGGGACAAACTATCAAATTGAAGTAACTGAAGTTCTGAAAGGAAAAACTGAAAACAATATAATTCTTGGAACAATCACGACAGAAGACGGATTATTTGACGGATGCTCGTTTTTCCCAGACGACAAAGGAGAATACCTCTTCTATCTCAAACGGACAATGAAAAACGGGAAACCTTTTTATATGTATTCACAGTGCTTAGGAACTAGACTTTTGAATTTTGAATCCTACCCAATTCCACTAAGAACAGACAAGCCAAAACTTGAATTGATTGCAGAAACTGAGAGTTGGATTAACGAATTAAGAAAAAGAAAAAAATAACGATTTGCCAACATCGGCTATAGCAAATGCGGGCTGAGTGCTAAAAATGAAGATATTACAACTAAATAAATTACGGTAGGCGGACAAGAAAGCGACTTCAAAATCCCGCACTTGCCATAGCTAGGGCCGTTGGGTGCAAGGCGTTCGGACGAAAAAATAATTAAGACTGACTGATAAGAAATTAAGAAATGAAAAATGCATTGGTTAACATAGGACTATTCATCTTCTTAATTATTACAGGATTCTTTATTATAGTCTACTTTGAATTGCTGTATGACAAAATCATTAGACCGACATTCAAGAACATGAATTCAACTGAGACATTTTTCTTTGGACTTCTAATCGGACTATTTATCATTATCGACTATTTTATTTTGAAAAGGTTTGTAAGCCAATTTAGGGGACAAAAATAAAGCTGCACAACGACCATTTGTTTACGCTGGACGTTTCAGTCAGACCTTGACTTATTAGCCGACTTTGACCTGTGACAGCAAATTGATATTACCAAAGGACAAGGACTTATTAACAAATAACGGTCGACAGAAACACCCAGCACCCAACACCGTGTTTAAATAATTGCGGGGCTTGGTGATGGTATTCAAATCGGTTTCTTAATTTCGTACTTAACGGTGGAGAGTTTCGGTGCAGGTCGGGGGGAGAATAGCTTCTTATACCAAGTAATCTTTTGTTTCTTTCGGAGCACGAACAATGAAAGCTTTTCTCAAACTCTCTTAATCTCATACTAATCAAAAAACAATAACAATTAATGGAAAAGGTCTTTTTAAGTTTGACTTTGTTGACTCTCTTGACTTTTGGAGCTTTTGGCCAAGAGAAAATAGAAAATCTAAAAATCATTTGGCCTGAGGAATATGAATGGAAAATTGGGTCAAACCAAGAAGACGGATCAGTTCACATGATTGAGTTGATACCAGGAAATGAAAAGATTGACAAATGGACAATCATGGGTACAATGATGTCAATTAAGGGTGCAAAGAATGTTCCGATGGACTACGTAATGAACGCCATGTTTGACCAAGCAAAACTAAACGCACCCAATGCAACAGTTACGCTAATTGAGAAAAATGAAAACACCAAAAATCAATGGACCATTTTTAAAATAGAAGCTCCAAGATTCAACAATGACAAAAATCCTGAATCTCAATTATACTACGTTATACAAGGAGAATCGTCATTGTATTCAAATTTTGTTGCAATAAAAGAGAAAACTCTTTCGGATGAATTTGTCGAGAAATGGAGATTAATTTTTAAAATGAGTGAATTGATTTACCAGTAGCAATAAGTAACGAAAGCTCCCCTCACACCCCCCTCTGGGTGTAGTAGAATAATGATTAGGACTAGGTGTAGATTGCATCTACACCTTTCTATTCCAACAAATTTGTAATTTGCTCTTCTTTGAATTGGTGGACTTATGGGCGAAGCTTATCAAATACGAGATCAGGAATTGCCATACTTTTTGACTTTTCAGGTAGTGGGATGGGCTGATGTATTTACTAGGAAAGAATACAGGGACTTTATCTTGGAAAATCTAACCTTTTGTAGAAAGGAAAAAGGTCTTTATTTATATGGTTTTGTGATCATGAGCAATCATGTTCATTTGGTGGTTCAACAAAAGGAAGGGAAGCTTTCGGATTGGGTGCGGGATTTTAAAAAGTTTACCAGTAAGAAGTTGCTGAAATTGATCTTAGAAAATCCTCAAGAGAGCAGAAGAGAATGGTTGAAAGTGATTTTTGAGTATCACGCAGAGTTTAATAAGCGATCAGGCGATTTGCA
>CAZAJH010000249.1:0-2905 GCA_964485385.1 uncultured Flavobacterium sp. | reverse complement strand
TACCCGCAATTTTAATGATGCTAAAGTCTGGTTGGGGTGCTAGATCAACAGTAGGTGTTGATGTTCAGTCTAAAAATGTGATTATTAATTATTTGAAGGAGTTAAATCAACAAGGTACAACTATAATTTACACCTCGCATCATCTGTCGGAAGCCCAAGATTTTTGTACTAAAATCGCTATCATTGACCACGGAAAAATATTTGCCAAAGGCACTCCCAATGATTTAATAGCCAACACGCCCAATGCGCACAACCTCGAAGATGTTTTTATTTCATTAACTGGTAAAGAACTCCGTGATGCTGTATAAATTTCTAATGTCTGTGCAAAAAGAAGTCCTTTTATTACGCAGGGATTTCGGTGGTTTGGTCATCCTTTTTGTAATGCCATTGGTCTTGATTGTTACCATCACGCTCATTCAAAATGCAACTTTTAAAACAATTTCGGATAATAAAATTCCAGTTCTTCTTGTCGATAATGACCAAGGAGCAATTGCCAAAACAGTTATAGAAAATCTGAATCAAAGTGGCGCTTTTTCTATTGTGACACAAATCGATAATAATCAAATTACTGAAAAATCGGCGCAAGATGCTGTTTTCAAAGGCCAATACCAACTGGCTATCATAATTCCAGAAAAATTGAGTGTTGATTTACAAGCCAAAGTCGACCAAAATGTCAATCAAATTTTGAGTGGATTTGGCTTGGAAGATTCCACTGCAACCCCGAAAAAAGATTTGGTTATAGATCAAAAAGAAGTTCGATTGTACTTTGATCCTGCTACTCAAATGACCTTTAAAAACAGTGTCAAAAGTGCGATCGACAAAATGATTTCACAAATCGAAACACAATCGATTTACCAAACGTTTCAAGATCAATTGGGTGAGGGTGATAAGCCAATCTTTGATCAAAAAAGTTTTATCACATTCAAAGAAATTATCCCAAAAATCAATGATAAAGAGGTGTTGCCCAACTCGGTACAACACAACGTTCCTGCCTGGTCATTGTTTGCTATTTTCTTTATTGTAGTGCCATTGTCTATCAATATTGTTAAGGAAAAAGGACAAGGAACACAAATTCGATTGATTACAAATCCGGTACCTTATTCATTGATTATTGCTGGAAAAACAGCTACCTATCTTCTCATTTGTATGATTCAATTTTTACTGATGGTAGCGGTGGGGATTTATGTTTTTCCGTATTTGAATTTACCCATTTTGGATGTTTCGGGCAAAATGACACTTTTGCTCACGGTGGCTCTATTTTCGGGTTTAGCCGCTATCGGATTTGGAATTTTACTCGGAACTATAGCCAAAACGCAAGAACAATCAGCTCCTTTTGGTGCCACTTCTGTAGTGATATTGGCTGCTGTAGGTGGTGTTTGGGTTCCAGTCTTTGCAATGCCAAAAATCATGCAATACGTATCGAATATTTCACCCATGAATTGGGGATTAAATGCATTTTATGACGTACTTTTGCGCAATGGAAACATAGGAGCAATTTTACCCGAAATTAGTTGCCTACTTTTGTTTTTTATAATCACTATTTCGATCGCAATTTTATATGATAAAAAGAAAAGAGCAGTATAACGAGGCTTCCGAATTAACTATTTCAAAAGAGATTCGTATCCGCTTTAACGAAACGGATCCCTTGGGCATTGTTTGGCACGGTTACTACATTACTTATTTTGAAGATGGAAGAGAAGCTTTTGGTCGTCATCATGGTATATCTTACCTAGATGTACAGGCCAATGGATATACGACACCAATTGTAAAATCAATTTGCGAGCACAAATTATCGCTTCGCTACGGTGATGTGGCTCGAATTGAAACGACTATTGTCAATACTCCAGCTGCTAAAATGATTTTTAGGTATACCATATACGATCCGAGTGGGGCAGTGGCTTGTACTGGTGAAACTGTACAGGTTTTTGTCAACTCGAACGGTGAAATGAGTCTGAATTGTCCACCTTTTTTTGAAGAATGGAAGCGGAAAGTAGGATTAACAAATGAATAAGAAGGTTTACATTACAACATCAAATTGTGTGACACCCTTGGGTTTTGACGTTGAATCCAATTGGAGGGAAATGTTGCTTGGGCATAGTGGAATTCAACAATTTAACAACAGCTTGTTGCCAGAGATTCCGTATTATGGCGCGGTTATCGATTCCCAAAAAATAAATCATGCTTTTGAAAAAATAGAAGGGAGAACCGATTTTACTCGTTTGGAAAAAATGATAATTTTGGCCTTGAAACCTATCATTGCCAAGCATAAGATTTCGAATAAGACAGCCTTTTTACTTTCTACAACCAAGGGAAATATCGTTACTTTGGCTGACCATCAAAGCGCTGTTCAATCGGCTCAATTGGCTAATTTAGCTCAAAAAATAGCTTCGTATTTTGGTTTTTTAACTGAACCAATTGTGGTTTCAAATGCCTGTGTTTCTGGTGTTTTAGCTGTTGCAGTGGCCAAACGAATGATACAAGCCAACCAGTATGATGATGCATTTATTGTGGCTGCAGATGAAGTTTCAGAGTTTGTTTTGTCGGGATTTAATTCGTTTCAAGCTATGAGTGAAAATCCGTGTAAACCCTATGATAAAGATCGAAATGGTGTTTCCATCGGCGAGGCTGTAGCGGCGGTTTATGTAACTTGTGATGAAAGTAAAATTGATGAAGAATCTGTAGCTATTATTGGCGATGGTTCAATCAACGATGCCAATCATATTTCTGGACCTTCTCGCACAGGCGAGGGTTTGTTTAGAAGTATTCAAAGTGCAATGAAAGAAGCAAAAAAAGAAGCCAAACAAATTGATTACATCTCAGCTCATGGAACGGCAACCTTATACAACGACGAAATGGAAGCTATTGCATTTAACCGACTTGATTTGGCTCAAGTTCCTGTGAATAG
>CAZAJH010000248.1:0-2909 GCA_964485385.1 uncultured Flavobacterium sp. | reverse complement strand
TACCTGTAGTCGTTACACAACTAGTATTGGGAGTTAAAGCGATAGCTCCACTGCATAAATCATTCGTTGGTGTTGGATAATTTTGAACACAAATCGTAAAATTAGAAGATATTGCAAAAGTTCCTACATGAAATACCCTGACATAATAAGTTTGGCCTACTGTAAAAGAATTGCTTTGAAAAAACTCACTAGTAAGACTACTAGAGCTATTATCACAAGCAAAACTAGTTCCACTGCAAGAACCTGTAAAAATCTCTAAACCTAAATTAATATTAGCTTGATTAACCAGTGTGATACTTATAGTTGGATCGGTGGCAACAAAACTGTACCAAACATCTTGTAACGCTGAACCAAAACAAGAAGTTGTGGTTCCTGTGTTGCTCGAACCACTAAAACTCCCTGTAGTAGTCACACAACTAGTACTAGGATTTAAACTAATAGCATTGGAACAAAAATCATTTTGTCCATTGATTTTAAATACAGAAAAAAGGATTAAAAATAAACCGTAAATTTTTTTCATTTTCTTTTTTTTTGCAAAATTATAAAAATCAATAATGCAATAAAAGAGACAAAAATTAAATTTTGTTAAAAAAAGAACAGTCAAAAAAAACAATTTCATAAAAATTCTCAACAAATCAATAAAAAAGCACTAAATTATTTTTAAATCGATAATTTAGTAGATTATTTAAAGAAAATGAATATCAAAATAACTGGTTCTGGAAGTTATATTCCAACTGAAATTGTATCTAATATCGACTTTGCCCAACATGTATTTTTGAATGATGACGGAACACCTTTTCCGCACCCCAATGATGTAGTAGCACAAAAGTTTTTAGAAATCACCGGAATTCAAGAACGTCGTTATGTAACCGATGATTTATTAACTTCAGACATCGCCTTTTTTGCAGCACAAAAAGCCATTGAAGACGCTCAAATCGACCCAGAAACCATAGATTATATTATCTTTGCACACAATTTTGGCAATGTAAAAAAGGGTGCGATTCAAACCGATATTTTGCCCAGTTTAGCCACCAGAGTCAAATTTGATTTGCGTATAAAAAACCCCAAATGCGTAGCTTATGACATGCTTTTTGGCTGTCCTGGTTGGGTAGAAGGTATTATTCAAGCCCAAGCTTTTATCAAGGCTGGAATGGCCAAAAAATGCTTGGTTATTGGTGCCGAAACCTTATCCCGTGTGGTGGATTTGCACGACAGAGATTCGATGATTTATTCGGACGGTGCAGGTGCTACTGTAGTTGAAGCCACAGAAGAAGAAGGCGGAATTTTAGCTCACGAAACGGCTACTTTTACATACGACGAAGCCTATTATTTGTATTTCGGCAACTCATTCAACAAAACCCATGATCCCGACGTTCGCTATATTAAAATGCATGGCAGAAAGATTTATGAATTTGCTCTCAACAATGTCCCAAACGCCATGAAAGAATGCTTGGATAAAAGTGGCATTGCGATCGAAAATGTCAAAAAAGTATTGATCCATCAAGCCAATGAAAAAATGGACGAAGCCATCATTCAACGTTTTTACCGCCTTTACAAAAAAACCGCTCCCGAGGGAATCATGCCTATGAGTATACACAAACTCGGTAATTCAAGTGTAGCGACCGTTCCAACGCTCTACGATTTATTGGTAAAAGGCCAAATCGATAACCATTCAATACAAAAAGGTGATGTAATTTTGTTTGCCTCAGTTGGGTCAGGTATGAATATCAATGCGATTGTATATCAGATGTAACTTTTTGACGTTTAAAGTTTGTTGTTTATGGTTTATGGTTAATTTTGTGCAAACATAAACCACAAACTGTTCGATGTACGAAAAAACATTTCCCAACAAACGCTTCAAAATCACTTTAGAATTTTTACAGAAACACACTAAAACTACAGAAACTATCTTTGATTTGGGTGTTCCGAATCCGTTTTCCAAAATCATGGAAGAAAATGGTTACACCGTAAAAAATACTAAAGGTGAAGATTTAGATAACGATCAAACAGCCTTGCAAAACGAGAGTTACGATGTGTTTACCGCTTTTGAAATATTTGAACACCTACTCAATCCGTACACCGTTTTACAAAATGTGAAATCCGATAAATTATTCATTTCCATTCCCTTGCGATTGTGGTTTTCGCCAGCGTATCGCAGTAAAACAGATATGTGGGACCGTCATTACCACGAGTTTGAAGATTGGCAACTCGATTGGTTGTTAGAAAAAACCGGTTGGAAAATTGTCGATCGCATCCAATTTACGCATCCCGTTAAAAAAATAGGATTACGACCTTTATTGCGTTATTTTACGCCACGTTATTACTTGGTTTATGCCGTGAAAGAAAAAAAATAGACCAAATGAAGTACTACATTGTCATTCCTACATACAACGAAGAAGCTTTTATAGCGCTTACCTTGCAATCCTTGGTCGAGCAAACTATTTTGCCTTCCAAAATAGTGGTGGTCAATGATGGTTCAACCGATAAAACCGCAGAAATTGTACACTCATTTGTTTCTAAATACTCTTTTATCTCTTTGGTAAACAAACCTTCAGATGCGATTCACTTGCCTGGAAGTAAAGTAATACAGGCTTTTCAAAAAGGATTCGAAACGTTGGATGACAACTATGATTTTATTGTAAAAGCCGATGCCGATTTGATTTTTCCTACCGATTATTTTGAAACCATTATTCAACAGTTTCAATCGGATGAACAAATTGGTATGGTCGGTGGTTTTGCTTATATCGAAAAAAATGGCGACTGGGTTTTGGAAAATCTAACCGACAAAGACCATATTCGCGGAGCCTTCAAAGCCTACAGAAAGAAATGTTTCAAACAAATGGGCGGATTACAACCCGCTATGGGTTGGGATACAGTGGACGAACTTTTGGCTAAATTTTACCACTGGA
>CAZAJH010000247.1:0-2914 GCA_964485385.1 uncultured Flavobacterium sp. | reverse complement strand
TTGTAAACTTCCGTCTTTCGATTGGCAGAATACGATTTGATTGTTGAGCTATCGGCTTTTTTTTCAAAGAACGATGACAATACTCCGTAATCGAGCGCTATAATGCTATTGGAGTATATAATGGTTTCGTTTGTTTTAGCATTTCGTTGGTAATAACCGTACTCAATCATGTCGTTTCGCAATGGCTCTTTACCTATGCTGTCCTTGAGTTTGTGGTATTTTTCATAAAAAGAATATTCCTCCTTTTTTTGTAACTTCTCCGCTACATTTCCCAAAACTTGTTTGACATGAAAACGAAATTGTTCTTCGTTGTTTTCTAATGAAGTGTTAAACCAATAGACTTGTACCAAAATGATACCTATCAGAGATAAACTCATTAGAAATACCAACAGCCTAAAAACAAACTTATTCATCAACACAAAATTAAGATTTTAACATTTAGTTTATCGAAGCATTAACCAAACATTAACATTGCGCTTAAAAATTAATTATTCTGTAATAAATTAAGAATTTGGTCAGTTTGCTGTTTAGCTGCTTCAATGGATTCATTTTTAATGATATAATCGCTTTTGGATAGGCGTTCTTCGTCAGACAATTGATTGTTGATTCGTTGCAAAACCTTTTCTCTCGTCGTACCATCGCGGAGGATTACCCGCTCAATTCGCATCTCAAGTGGCGTTATAACTGAAATTACAGCATCGCAATCTTTGTAACTTCCACTTTCAAACAAAATGGCTGCTTCTTTGACGATCAATGGATGATGCTGATGCTGCTTTACCCAATTTTCAAAATGCAATTTAACCGCTGGGTGCACAATAGCATTGAGTTTTTTTAATTTTTCGGGATTATTAAAAACGATATTGGCTAGTTTTTGGCGATCGAGCGTATTTTGAGTTGTGATGTCTTCGTTGAATGTGGCTTTAATGGTGGCAATAATATCAGGTAATTCCATCACTTTTTTGGCTTCTAAATCGGATATGTAAACTGGAATTCCCTTCGATTGGATGTAAGTAGCAATAGTTGTTTTTCCGCTTCCAATTCCACCTGTCAAACCTATTATTTTGGTTTTGCTATTTGATGGCTTTGGCAATGGCATGTCTTTGTTACTACTTAATGTTTCTTTTGGAGCTTCGTTAGGCTGATTTTTAGTGGTAGCAATGGTCTCAATTGCTGTAGTATTGGCTGTTTTTTGAAAGAATAGTTCTGGGAATGCAACTTCTGGTTTTTTTCGCAGAACATGAACTTTAAAATACGACTCCAAGAAACCGATTCCGTAACCCGTAAACTGTTTCCATACTGCTATCATCGAGTAAAAACCAATAAGTGGATTTTTATTTTGAATGGAAGATACAACAAAAATTACGACAAAATAAAGGAAGTACAGCTTCAGAGGCCAGTCAAACAACAACAGTAACGAGAGAAACGATGCAAACAATCCGATGACAAACAAAGACGGGAGCCAAAAAGTAAATTTGCCATAACTGGGATGCCAGTGATTTAATATAGGTCGCGCTTTACCAAATTTAGCAACTTGTATACTAAATTTTTCCCAGTTGATTCTTCGTTTATGGTAGACAAATGCATTGGAGAACAATCGTGTTTTGAATCCCAATTTCCACAATCGAATGGACAAATCAGGATCTTCACCAGGATGAATCACACCGAATCCGTTCGAAGCCTCAAAAGCTTTTTTTGAAATGCCCATATTAAAACTTCTAGGCTGGAACTTGTTGAGTTTTTCAGAACCACCGCGAATTCCACCTGTTGTTAAAAAAGAAGTCATTGCAAAATTGATTGCCTTCTGAATGGAAGAAAAAGAAGGCAACGCTTTGTCTGGACCACCAAAACAATCAACATAATGGCGAGTCAATTCTAATTCAACCTCATTCAAATAAGTGGCTGGAATAATACAATCGGAGTCAAAAATAATGAAGTAGTCTCCTTTGGCTTTTTTCATTCCAAAGTTACGAGAGTCGCCCGGACCAGAATTTTCTTTAAAAAAATAAGTAATATTGAGTTTGTTGGCATATTGAGCAACGACAGTATCGGCTTTTTCTGTTGAACCATCTTCAATGATAACTACTTCAAACGGTTTTGTGTAGGAAGACAAAACGAGACTATCCAATAACTCTTTAATTTCATCTGGTCGATTATAGACTGGAATTATGATTGAGAAATTCATCTTCAAAATTTTAACAAAGATACACTTTAAAAAAAAATGTCATCCGAAAATGAGTGGCATTTTGACGAAAAAAACGAAAGGAATAATTCGTAAACTTTGTATCAGATTGCATGGTGATAAAAGCTACTTGTAAAAAAAAAAAATTTCGCGGACACAAAACTAGTATTCTGTTCTTCAATACCGTTTGGTCGAACTCAAGCTAAGTGATTTTTTCAAATTCCTTTGATGACTATTTAATAAAAAAAGCTCCCAAAAAATTGGAAGCCTGTAACTTATTGTAGGAAACAATTAATCTTTTATACTGGGTACATTGACCAATTCATTGGTGTCTGCTAAATAGTCAACACCTTCAAAACCAAAGCCAAACAAATTGAGGAAATCTTGTTTATAACCAGCTAAATCGCCAATTTGTACCAAAGTTTCAGTATTGGATTCAGACCATAATTCTGATACTTTAGATTGCACATCTTCACGCATTTCCCAATCATCAATACGAATTCTTCCTTTGTCATCTACTGGAATACTTGAAGCATACAATCGCTCAGCATACAATCGCTGCATTTGTTCAATACAACCTTCATGAATGCCTTTTTCCTTCATAATTTTGTACAACAAGGATATGTACAGTGGAATTACAGGAATGGCCGAACTTGCCTGAGTAACAAGTGCTTTATTGACAGAAACATAAGCTTTTCCGTTGATTTCTTCTAGTGCATCCGAAATCTCAAAGGC
>CAZAJH010000246.1:0-2924 GCA_964485385.1 uncultured Flavobacterium sp. | reverse complement strand
TGCAGCATCACACCACGGCAGAATTTTAGTGCTCAATCGCGAAAATGCCAAACAAAGTACCGGTCACGGTTCGCCATTACCATTATTGGTTCACGGTGGTCCAGGTCGCGCTGGTGGTGGAGAAGAAATGGGTGGCGTGCGTGGTATCAAACACTATATGCAACGTTGCGCCATTCAAGGTTCACCAACGACTTTAACCGAAATCACCGGAATTTATCAAGCGAATTCAGCCTACAAAGAAATCACCCAACATCCGTTTCAATACCATTGGGAAGACATCCAACCCGGAATGTCATTACGAACGCACAACCGAACCGTAACTGACACCGATATCATCAATTTTGCTAATTTAACCTGGGATCATTTCTACGCACACACTGATATCACTTCATTGGATGGAAGTATTTTCAAAAAACGAACGGCTCACGGCTACTTTATTTTAGCAGCAGCAGCTGGTTTGTTTGTCTATCCTAATAAAGGTCCGGTTGCGGCCAATTACGGTTTAGAAGAATGTCGTTTCTTACGTCCGATTTACCACAACGATACCGTTTATGTGCGTTTAACGTGCAAACAAAAAGTAGATCGTGATGTGGCTTCAGCCGAACATCCAAGTGGAATTGTAAAATGGTTTGTGGAAGTGTTTGATACCAACGACGAATTGGTTGCAGTAGCGACAATCTTGACAATGGTGCAGAAAAAACAAGAAGTTTTTGTCGAAATGACCGACGAAAAAGTGGTGGAATGCATCAGTAAATTAACTGAAAATTCAAAACCCAATTGGGGAATTTTAACACCGCACCATTTGTTAGAGCATTTAGAGCATGGGTATCGCATCATGTCGGGTGAAATTCAAGATTTCGAAATTGCCACACCCGAAAAGATTTTAGATAAAGTGCACAATTCATTATACAATTACGATAAATTCCCAAAAGGAACTGCTTTCCCAACCATGAAAAAAGGCGAATTGGAAGACTTAATTCACCCCGATTTTGAAACGGCTAAAGCCAAATTCTTTGAAGCTAGAGAGGCGTACAAAACTTTTTTCAAGGAAAATCCAGAAGCCGTAATGAAGAACATGGTGTTTGGTGAATTGAATCGTTACGAATCGTATTTGTTAGAACGAAAACATTTGAATCATCACTTTGAACAATTTGGTATAATTTAAAAATGTAAACTTTGCGAACCTCGCGATTACCTTGCGACTATGCGGTTAAATATTATGGAAGCATACGTAAATCAAAACATACAAAACAACATCGCCACGATCGAGTTCTTTCATCCAGAACAGAATAGTCTGCCAGGCAATATTTTAGCACAATTAGCGAATACAATAACAGAAGTTGGAAACAATGACGAGGTAAAAGTCATCATTCTCAAAAGCGGCGGCGACCGTACGTTCTGCGCTGGAGCCAGTTTTAAAGAACTCATCGCCATCGATGACGCAGCCACAGGAAAAGTATTTTTCTCTGGTTTTGCCAATGTAATTAATGCCATGCGAAAATGCCCCAAATTCATTATCGGACGAATTCAAGGAAAAACCGTTGGTGGCGGAGTCGGAATTGCAGCAGCAACGGATTATTGTATGGCGACCAAATTTGCAGCGATAAAATTGTCAGAATTAAACGTTGGTATCGGACCATTCGTAGTGTCACCTGCTATCGAACGTAAAATGGGAGTTTCAGCCATGTCGCAAATCGCCATTGATGCCAATTCGTTTTACGAAGCCAATTGGGCCAAAGAAAAAGGGCTGTTTGCACAAGTCTACGAAAGCATCGAAGAAATGGACGAAGCGGTTCAAAAATTTGCCGAACATTTGTGCACCTACAATCCTGAAGCCATGCTCGAAATGAAAAAGATTTTCTGGCGCGGCACCGAAGATTGGGACAATTTATTAGCCGAAAGAGCCGCCATCAGCGGAAGATTAGTATTGTCTGATTTTACAAAAGAAACGTTGAAGAAATTCAAAAACTAGTTTCAAGTTTAAGGTTTCAGGTTCTATGACTTGAAACTTGAAACTTGAAACTTGAAACAAATAATATGGTTTATTCATTCAAAGGGTTCATCCCAGTCATACACGAAAGTAGTTTCATTCATCCGCAAGCAGCGGTTACGGGCAATGTGATTATTGGAAAAGACGTTTACGTGGGTCCAGGAGCGGCTATTCGTGGCGATTGGGGCGAAATCATTATTGAAGACGGTTGTAATGTTCAAGAAAATTGTACGATTCATATGTTTCCAGGAAAATCAATGGTGTTGAAAGCAGGAGCTCATATCGGTCACGGAGCCATTATTCACGGTGCCAACATCGGTAAAAACTGTTTGGTTGGTATGAATGCCGTGATTATGGACGATGTGAATGTTGGTGATGAATGCATCATTGGCGCGTTAAGTTTCATCAAAGCTGGAATGCAAATTCCAAATAGAAAAATCGTAGTCGGAAATCCAGCGACAATTGTTAAAGACGTTTCCGACGAAATGATTGATTGGAAAACCAAAGGAACCGCTTTATACCAACAATTGCCAAAGGAATGTTATGAATCTTTAAAAGCAGTAGAACCGTTACGAGAAATTCCTGCTAATCGACCTACGCAAGAAGCGTTTTATAAAACATTAGAAGAATTTAAAAAGAAATAATTTTGTTTCAAGTTTCAGGTTTCAAGTTAACGAAACCTGAAACTTGAAACTCGAAACTTGAAACAAATAAAAATGTTTGAATTCAAAATGCCCAAAATGGGCGAAAGCATCACCGAAGCAACCATCATCAACTGGTTAAAATCAGTGGGTGATTATGTGGAAGCCGAAGAAACTATCGTAGAAGTCGCTACAGATAAGGTAGACAACGATGTGCCTTCTCCAGTTTCAGGTGTGATAACCGAAATTCGCTTTCAAAAAGACGAGGTAGTAGAAGTAGGAACGGTTTTGGC
>CAZAJH010000245.1:0-2934 GCA_964485385.1 uncultured Flavobacterium sp. | reverse complement strand
ACCCAAATTCATAAGTGGATTTTTTAGTACTAATCGGATTCCGATTCCTATGGCCTCTAGAGCTTTGAGATCAGCAAAAATAATCAAGGGCACTGTTAAAAATGTGAGAAATGAAATGATGTAATTGACGAATAGTCCAACAAATTGATATTCATACATTTGAAATAGGAGTGTAGCGCCTGTCGTCATAATAGAGATCAAACCGCTGGCTAAAAATATTTCTTTGAAATGATGGGTTTTGAAAAAATAAAACATCGTGTTGATATCTGTTCCTTCATTATTTTCCGCTTGATCAACCATTTTAAAAAAACCGGCATTAAAAACAGATATCACGCTAGCTGTTAAAATGCTAATTACAAAATACAAAGCCAAATATACGCCAGGTAAACTGATCGGATTGAACTCAACTAGTGATGTGTTGACCGATGCAATACCAACCAAAACACTAATCATTCCGAAGAAAATTGCAAAAACAAGTATACACAATAATATCAAACCAATGCCAACAGCACCAAATGATTTTTTAAAATTCTCAAATGCTTTTTCCAGTAATAATCCAAACTCAAGGTCATAACCTTGTTGCACTATATTCTGTAATTTTTTGTAATTGTTTTCCATTTTACTCAGTTAAAAGTTACAACCAATGTAGTAATTTTTTTAATATGTTAAATTTATTTTTGTAAGGAGCATAACGCAAAGGCACATCCAACCAATTTGCTTTTTTCAATACTGGTTTTGCATGAGAGAAAGTATCAAAACTGAATTTACCATGATAAGCACCCATACCCGAAGCTCCAATTCCGCCAAAAGGTAATCTTTTGTTGGCAAAATAAACCATGGTATCGTTGATGCAACCGCCGCCAAAGGGAAACTTTTGAATGATTGACTCGTAAAATTGCGGCTTGGTTGAAAAAACATACAACGATAACGACCGATCAAATTGTGTGATCACAGTTTCGATATCGCTCGGATTTTGATAGCTGATAATGGGTAAAATAGGACCAAATATTTCGTCTTGCATCAAAGGTGAATCTAAAGTGGGTTCATCGATCAAGGTAGGGGCGAAGTAACAGTCAGACTCATCCCTATTTCCGCCGTAAATGATGTTTTGATTTTGTGTGAGGTGAGCCAACCTTTCCCAGTGATTTTTATTTATAATGCGAGCAAAATCTGGACTTTCTTGTGGATTGTCACCCAATGCATTTTGTATTTCTTGGATCAAATGCTGAACAAATGTCGATTTGACTTTCTGATGCACTAAAATGTAATCGGGAGCAATACAAGTTTGTCCTGCATTGAGTAATTTTCCCCATACAATTCGCTTGGCTGCTAATTGCAAGTGGGCTGTATCATCAACAATACACGGGTTTTTTCCGCCCAACTCTAAGGTTACGGGTGTTAAATTTTTGGCGGCTATTTCTGCAATAATCTTACCCACTTTGGTACTTCCTGTAAAAAAAATATAATCCCATTTTTTCTGTAATAGTTCCTCGGCGACAGTTTTATTACCCAAAATAACAGTTACTTCTGTGTCATCAAAAACAGCCTCTACTATTTTTACAATTATATCAGCAGTTTTTGGTGCCAACTCAGACGGTTTTAAAGTTACACTATTTCCTGCTGCAAAGGCACTTATTAAGGGTAAAATGGCCAATTGGAATGGATAGTTCCAAGGTGAAATAATGAGCACTTTTCCGTAAGGTTCTCGGTAAATCCAGTCGGATGAAGGGAAATTGAGAACCGAAGGCCAAACTCTTTTCGGCTTATTCCAATTGTGGATATTTTTGATGGTATTTTTCAGTTCACTGTTTACCACATGCAATTCGCTCAAAAAAGACTCAACAGCAGGTTTTTTAAAATCATTGTGCAAGGCTGATAGGATTTCATCCTCGAGCCTTTTTATAACAACTTGTAACTTGCGTAACGTTTTTTTTCGTTGAATGATATTTTCTTGTTGAACCATTACAAAATTGTTGAGTAGCTGTTTGATAGAAAGATTAATTGTAAAAATACAGTTTTTAAATAGAATTCCAAATCGCATCATTTGGAGTAGGCGCCAAAATGGTTATTTCTTCTTTGGTAACAGGATGCATAAAAACCAATTTTCGCGCATGAAGATGTATGCCACCATCGGGATTACTGCGATCAAAACCGTATTTTAAGTCGCCCTTAATCGGACAACCTATAGCCGATAATTGCGCTCGAATTTGATGATGCCTGCCTGTGTGGAGATCAATTTCGAGAACAAAGTAGTTGTTTAACTCTTGGATAATTTTGTAGGTTAGTGTTGCTTTTTTACTGGCTGTAACTTCTTTACTGTGCGCCTTAGCAGTGTTGTTTTTTTCGTTACGCGTCAGAAAATGTTCTAGCAAATCTTCATTTTTTACAGGACGATTTTTAACGACTGCCCAATACGTTTTTTGAGTAGCTCTCTCGCTAAACATTTTATTCAATCGCTCAAGTGCTTTGCTAGTTCGAGCAAAAACAACGATTCCTGTTGTAGGCCGATCCAATCGATGTACAACGCCAAGAAATACTTCCCCAGGTTTATTGTACTTTTCTTTGATGTACTCTTTAACTACATCAGAAAGTGGTTGATCACCTGTTTTATCGCCTTGAACGATATCGCCTACACGTTTGTTAATCACAATAATATGATTGTCTTCGTGTAAAATTTGCAGATTACTTTTAGTGGAAACTATTTTTTCGGTCAAAATATATTAATTATAGGTCACTAAATTAATATTGCTCATTTGCATTTGGAAAATCTTTCGATTTTACATCGGTAACATATTGACCAATTGCAGTTGACATTTCTTCAAATAAATTCATGTATCTTCTTAAAAATCTTGGGCTGAATTCATGTGTCATTCCAATCATATCGTGTAACACTAATACTTGTCCATCAACATCGCTTCCTGCTCCAATTCCAAT
>CAZAJH010000244.1:0-2949 GCA_964485385.1 uncultured Flavobacterium sp. | reverse complement strand
GAGTTTGAAAAATTAGCACTTGAACTTTCAGAAGATCCATCTGCCAAAGAAAATAAAGGAAATTTGGGTTATTTTACCAGTTTCAGAATGGTGTATGCTTTTGAAACGGCTGCTTACAAAACACCAAAAGGTCAAATTTCGCAACCCGTTCGAACCCGATTTGGTTACCATTTGATTAAGGTTAATGATGTAAGAGACAACCGCGGAGAAGTTGCGGTATCTCACATTATGATTATGAATCCTAAAGAAGGCGAAGACCAAGCTCGTCCAGAAAACACTATTAGAGATATTTACAAAAAGTTGCAACAGGGCGAAAAATTTGAAGAGCTAGCCAAACAATTCTCTGAAGACAAATCATCGGCTTCCAAAGGCGGTGTATTGAATCGCTTTGGTTCGGGGCAATTGAGTTCTGAGATTTTTGAAAATATGGCTTTTTCCTTGTCAAAAGAAAATCCGGTATCGGAGCCATTCAAGTCAGAATACGGCTGGCACATTGTAAAGTTCAACGATCGATTCCCATTAAAATCATTAGACGAGTCAAGAAAAGAACTGGAAAATAAAATCAGCAGAGACGATCGCTCTCGTATTATCACCAATACGTTGACTGAAAAATTATACAAAAAATACAAAATCAAAAGAAATGATAAAGTATATGCGGAATTAACCAAAATGGTGACAAACGATTTTTATGAATCCAAATGGGAATATACGGATAATGACAATACCAAAGCCGTTTTGGTTGTTATTGATAAAAAAGAATTTACTGGAAAAACGTTTCTAGAATATGTAAAAGTTCAACAAAAATCGGGGATAACTCTAAAACCTGTCAATAAACTGGTTGATTTACTGTACAAAAAATTTATTGACGAAAACCTTAACTCGTATTATAACGACAATTTAGAAACGGAATTTCCTGAGTTTTCTTATGTAATGGATGAGTACCGCGATGGTTTATTGTTGTTTGATTTGATGGAGAAAGAAATATGGGAGCGCTCTAAATCGGATACGCTAGGGTTGAAGGCCTTCTATGAAACCCAAAAAGACAAACACAAATGGAAAACCCGTTTGAACCTGATTACGGCTTCATCAACCAAGAAAGATATGGTGAAAAAAGCCCAAGACATGCTCAAAAAAGGAAAAAGCATTCAAGAAATCAAGGACAAACTCAATACCAAAGATGTAGTAAATATTATGCTTACCGAAAATACACTGGAAGTGGGTGATGCCAATATTCCGGCAGGAACCAAAGAGGAAATCGGAATTACGGAGATCTCTCAAAAAGGCGAATATTTTTACGTAAGTAAAGTGAATAAAGTGATTCCTGAGACATTCAAAAGTTTTGATGAATGCAAGGGTAAAATAGTCAACGATTACCAACAGTATTTGGAGCAAAACTGGGTAGGTGAGTTAAAAAAAGAATTCAACGTATCCATCAATTCAACTGTTTTTGACAAACTGAAAGCCACAATAAAATAGTACATACCCATGATTAAAACCAAAAAAATGACAATTAAAACCAATACAACCACTACTATTTTATTCTTTTTTCTGTTTACTTTAACCGCTTTCGCGCAAGAAATTATTGTTGATAGCGTAAAAACCAAAAAGACAGTATACGATAACTCTACCCGTCAGAAAATTGACGGAATCGTTGCTACGGTGGGCGATTATATTGTACTCGATTCGGATATCGATAAGGCCTTTTTGGAGATTCAAAGTCAAGGCGAATCCATCAAAAACATTACGCGTTGTCAGATGTTAGGAAAACTGATGGAAGACAAACTCTACGCACACCAAGCTATTCAAGACTCCGTGATTGTTAGCGACGAAGAAATCAAAGAAAAAATGAGCCAACAAATCGATTACATGTTGGAGCAATTAGGCAGTATGGACAATGTCTTAAAATATTTTAAAAAGGCTACAGAAGAAGATTTTAGAGCCGACTATTTTGAGATTTTAAAACAACAAAAATTGTCCAATGAAATGCAACAAAAAATCATTGGTGATATCGAAATAACGCCTGAAGAAACCCGAAATTTTTTCAAAAAAATACCCGAAAACGAGCTGCCCACTTTTGGCGCCGAACTCGAGATTGCTCAAATTTTGATTAAGCCCAAGATTTCAGACGATGAAAAACAACGCATCATCAACAAACTAAAAGAAATCAAAAAAGAGGTTCAAGAAGGGGCTAGTTTCAAAACACGAGCCGTAATTTATACCGACGATAGAGCCTCGGCAGCTACAGGAGGATTTTATAAAATCAACAAGCGAACACCATTTGTCAAAGAGTTCAAAGAAGTTGCATATTCGTTGCAAGAAGGCGAAATATCAGAGCCTTTTGAAACTATGTTTGGGTATCACATCATTTACCTCGAAAAAATCAGAGGACAAGAACTGGAATTGCGTCATATTTTAATGATGCCCAAAGTGTCGCCCGATGCCTTAAAAGAGGCCAAAGAAAAAGCAGAATTAATCAAGCAACGCATCGAAAACAAAGAAATTACTTTTGCAGATGCCGCACGTTCGTTTTCAGATGAAAAAGAAACGAGAGCCAATGGAGGAACGTTAATCAACCCGAGAACGCAAGATACGCGTTTTGAATTGACCAAGATGGATCCAGAATTGTACGGACAGGTTTCTAATTTGAAAGACAATCAGGTATCGATTCCTCTTTTGCAAGACGATCCCAAAGAAGGGAAATCCTACAAATTGATCATGGTGACCAACCGCATCAACGAGCACGTTGCCGACTACAGCAAAGATTATACTAAAATCAGAGAGTTAGCTTTGAAAGAAAAACAAATCGACGCCATTGCCAAATGGACTGATGAAAAAATCAAAGAAACCTACATTCGCATCAATGCGGAATACAAAGACTGTGAATTTGCGAATAATTGGTTGAAAAAGTAATATTTTAATTCAGAAAAAAAATATGTCAGACGTAGAAGC
>CAZAJH010000243.1:0-2954 GCA_964485385.1 uncultured Flavobacterium sp. | reverse complement strand
CCACTCTACATACAATAGCGCCTTTTTCAAATTCGGCGTTGCCATCGTATAACATGTCACGCAAAACGGCATCTCCTGTCGAAATCAAAGCAAGTGAACGAGAAGTAGGCACACCCAGATAATGCATGGCCTCACTACACAAATGTTCCCGAATCGACGAGCGTAAAACAGCTAATCCATCGCCACGTCTTGAGTACGGAGTTTTCCCAGCTCCTTTCAGTTGTAAAGTGTAATGTGCCTCATGATGGTCTATCTCAAATAAATTGATGGCCCGACCGTCGCCCAATTGTCCCGCCCAATGTCCAAATTGATGTCCGGCATAATTCATGGCAAAGGGCTGAGTGAATGGCTGGATTTTCTTGCCCGAGAAAACCTGAAGAAATTCTTCTGAATGTGCTGTTTCGGGATGTAAACCAATCAATTCCAATACTTCAGAAGAAACGTGTAGTAGTTTAGGATTTTTTGGAACAACAGGCAAAACATAACTAAAACAGGATTTATCTACGATACGAACGTAGTTTTTGGTCTCAGGATCGGCTGGTAATTCATTGATAAATCGGTTGTTTAGGTTAAAATCCATAACTTGATTTTGTTTTTTTCAAAGTTAAGAATTATTTGCAAACTCTTTCCTTGTTAGACGCTTTCAAATTACTAAAAAAATGTATCTTTGAGGTCTAATTTTTCAATTATGATTTCAACGGAAGTGGTAACCGAATTAGAGCTCTATTTTCAGCAGTTTCGAAACAATATTATCGGAATTGATCAAGAATTTGAATCGCCTTTTGGGAAGAAAAAAATAATTTACACCGATTGGACAGCCAGTGGAAGGCTTTACAGACCGATTGAAGAAAAATTAATCAATCAGTTTGGGCCATTCGTAGCCAATACGCACACGGAGACTACCATTTCTGGAACTGCCATGACCATGGCTTACCACGAAGCCAAACACCTCATTAAAAAGCACGTGAATGCCAATGAAAACGATGTGCTGATTAATACAGGAACTGGAATGACTGGAGTGGTCAATAAATTCCAACGTATTTTAGGCCTCAAAATTCCAGAGAATATCAAAGAATATGTAGAAATTCCCAAAGAGTTAAAACCGATTGTGTTGATCTCACACATGGAACACCATTCCAACCAAACTTCTTGGCTCGAAACCATTGCCGATGTGGAGGTAATTCCTTGCGATGACGAAGGTCTCTTTTGCTTAGAGGAATTTAAGAAAATACTTCACAAATACAAAGATAGAAGTTTTAAAATCGCTTCCATTACCTCCTGTTCCAATGTCACAGGTATTCAAACACCGTATCATGAAGTTGCCAAAATAATGCACGAGAACAATGGGGTTTGTTTTGTAGATTTTGCTTGCTCAGGCCCTTATGTACATATCGATATGCATCCCGACAACGAACGCTATTTGGATGCTATTTTCTTTTCGCCTCATAAATTTCTAGGCGGACCAGGCACATCGGGTGTCTTGGTATTCAACAAGAATTTGTACAAAAATAATGTACCTGATTGTCCTGGTGGCGGAACCGTAAGCTGGACAAATCCGTGGGGCGAACACCAATACATTGATAATATTGAAGAACGGGAAGATGGCGGAACACCCGGATTTCTTCAGGTGATAAAAACAGCACTGGCCATTCAACTGAAAGAACAAATGGGTGTTGATAATATTTTGAAACGCGAACACGAAATTGTAGACTATATTTTTGAGCAACTCGGAAACATTGAAAATATTACCATTTTGGCTGGACAGCATCAAAATAGATTGGGTGTTATTTCGTTTTATATTGATGAGTTGCATTACAATTTGGGTGTAAAAATTTTAAATGATAAATTCGGAATACAAACTCGTGGCGGTTGCAGTTGTGCTGGAACTTATGGGCATTTTTTACTCCATGTAGATCAAGAGACGTCTCACAATTTGGTATGTCAAATAACGTCGGGTGATTTGATTAAAAAACCGGGATGGATTCGAATGTCGATTCATCCAACTACTTCATCTGAGGAAATTAAATACGTTTGTGATAGCATAAAAAGCCTTGCAAAATATCACAAAGAATGGGCTGGCGATTACATTTACAATGCCAAAACCAATGAATTTAGTCATAAAAATGCAAAACATACTGAAATAGAAATGGTAAAAAGTTGGTTCAAAAAATAATTTAAAATTTATAATTCAAAACAAACAAAATGTCAGACGATAAAAAAGTGATTTTCTCAATGCAACGGTTGAGCAAATCGTATCAAGGAAGTGATAAACAAGTTTTAAAAAACATTTATTTGAGTTTCTTTTATGGAGCCAAGATTGGTATTTTGGGTCTAAATGGCTCGGGTAAATCGACATTGTTAAAAATTATTGCTGGAGTTGATAAAAACTACCAAGGCGATGTGGTTTTTCAACCGGGTTATACCGTAGGCTATCTAGAACAAGAGCCTCAATTAGACGAAACCAAAACGGTGATTGAAGTGGTTCGTGAGGGAGTAGCCGAAACGGTTGCTATTCTTGACGAATTTAATAAAATCAACGATATGTTTGGCTTACCAGAGGTGTATGAAGATGCCGATAAGATGCAGAAACTAATGGACCGTCAAGCTGAATTACAGGATAAAATCGACGCCTCAAACGCATGGGAGTTGGATACCAAATTGGAAATCGCAATGGATGCTTTACGAACTCCAGAAGGCGATATGCCAATAAATGTGCTTTCGGGTGGTGAAAAACGCCGTGTAGCGCTATGCCGTTTGCTTTTACAACAACCTGATGTATTGCTTTTGGATGAGCCAACCAACCACTTAGATGCTGAATCGGTGCTTTGGTTGGAACAACATCTAGCACAGTATGCCGGAACTGTAATTGCGGTAACGCACGACCGCTATTTCTTAGATAATGTGGCAGGATGGATTTTGGAATTGGATAGAGGAGAAGGTATTCCTTGGAAAGG
>CAZAJH010000242.1:0-3002 GCA_964485385.1 uncultured Flavobacterium sp. | reverse complement strand
ATTAATAACATACCTAATAAGATCGGTACGATAAAACCTCCTTTGTAAACCATTCCAAGTGTATTTAGAGGATGTCCTGTTTCTGGATTTCCGCCTTCAAAGTTGGAACTTGCTCCCATTAGGAATTTCCATACAATCCAACCAATAAAAATACACACTGCAATAATAATTCCGGAGAACATTCCACCTCCGTTTGATCCGCTTTCTTTTTTAACGTTTGCCATTTTTAAAATTTTTAATAGTTTTTAATAATTATAAAGTTTTTTAGTTGTTAAACTTGAATAGTGGCAAATTTAATTTTTTAGTTGAAATAAAAAAACTTTTTTTGTTATTTATAACAATCAATTCATGCAACTCAAAACATCAAAAAAACCAACCTTTAAAAGCATTCTCTGTACAAACTTTTTAAAAGAATTGACTTTTAAACGGTTAAAATCGAATTTGTACTACACTTCATAACGATGATTTACGCTTCGTTAGTATATACTTAGATAAAAAAATAGCCCCAAAGGTTGGAAAAGTGCTCAAAAAACTTCCAATTTTCAATAAAAACGAATGTAAAAAATGTAGTATATTGCGCATGAAATACGAACTTCATTCAAAACTTTAATCATGAGTACTACAGAAAATTTTATTCAACATATC
The DNA here is from genome assembly GCA_964485385.1 of uncultured Flavobacterium sp. Taxonomy (GTDB): domain Bacteria; phylum Bacteroidota; class Bacteroidia; order Flavobacteriales; family Flavobacteriaceae; genus Flavobacterium. The sequence goes on along the minus strand of CAZAJH010000242.1, from coordinate 2,357 downwards.
AATGAAGGGTACAACTGCAAAGGAGCATCAATAGTATTAGGAGCCGCTATTTTAGAGGGACAACCCGTTGGCGAAACGCAGGTGAAAATTCCGCTTAAAACCATGAATAGACACGGACTCATCGCTGGTGCTACCGGAACTGGAAAAACCAAAACCATTCAAGTTTTATCGGAACAGTTGTCTGCTCTCGGTGTGCCCGTTTTAATGATGGACATAAAAGGTGATTTCTCAGGAATAGCCAAATCAGGCGAGGAAAAACCATTCATTACCGAGCGCCATTCTAAAATTAACATTCCCTATCAAACCGCTTCTTTTCCGGTAGAACTGATGACTTTATCGGCTCAAGATGGCGTTCGCTTGCGTGCTACCGTTTCCGAATTCGGACCGGTTTTGTTTTCGCGAATACTCGATCTAAATGACACCCAAGCGGGAGTTATGGCCGTGATATTCAAATATTGTGACGATCACAAAATGCCTCTTTTGGACCTGAAGGATATCAAAAAAATACTCAATTACATTACCGAAGAGGGCAAAGAAGAAATTAGTGCTGAATACGGTAAAATTTCAACGGCCACTACGGGAACCATTTTGCGAAAAATTATAGAGTTAGAACAACAAGGCGGCGATTTCTTTTTTGGTGAAAAGTCGTTTGAAATAGATGACTTGCTTCGCATTGACGAAAATGGTAAAGGATACGTAAGTATTATTCGCTTGACGGACATCCAAGACAAACCCAAACTTTTTTCTACATTTATGCTGAGTCTATTAGCTGAAATTTATCAACAGATGCCTGAAAAAGGAGATGTTGAACAACCCGAATTGGTTTTGTTTATAGATGAAGCGCATCTTATTTTTGACGAAGCGAGTAAAGTTTTGTTGGATCAAATTGAAACTATTGTAAAACTTATTCGTTCGAAAGGAATTGGTATTTATTTTATCACGCAAAACCCAATGGATATTCCAAAAGGCGTTTTGGCACAGTTGGGTCTAAAAATACAACATGCTTTGCGGGCCTTTACTGCCAATGATCGTCAAGCCATCAAGCAAACTGCTGACAATTATCCCACTTCCGATTATTACAAAACCGATGAAATACTCACTTCTCTCGGAATCGGTGAAGCTTTTGTACGGCGTTGAACGAAAAAGGAATTCCAACACCATTGGCTGCTACGATGCTCAGAGCGCCACAGAGTAGAATGGATATTTTGACGGATTCCGAAATCGCAACTATCAATGCTAATTCGAAATTGGTAAAAAAATATGCCGAAGAAATAGATCGTGAAAGTGCCTATGAAATTGTGACAAAAAAACTAGAAGAAGCCGCTCAAGTAGCCGAAGAAGTTGTACAAGAGGAAAAAGAGGTAGAAAAAGGGCCGAGCACTGCCGAAGTTATCGGAAAATCAGTTACTAAAGTGGTTACAAGTGCCTCATTTATCAGAGGTGTTTTTGGCATTTTGATGAAGTTATTTAGGAAGTAGTGAATCGCTCGTTAGCTGTTAGCTGTTAGCTGTTAGCTGTTAGCTGTTAGTACAAAACTGAAGTATGAAAGGATATATTACGATTGGTTTACTGATTTTGTCGAATGTTTTTATGACGTTGGCTTGGTATGGCCATTTGAAATTCAAAGAGCTTAAATGGTTTGAAAACGCAGGCTTAATTACCATAGTACTCCTCAGTTGGGGATTAGCGTTGTTTGAATATTGTTTTGCTTCGCCTATTCGAGCGTAGCTCTCGGGTCAAGTGCCAGCGAATCGAATTGGTTTTCAAGGTAATGGCGGACCGTTTTCATTATTGCAATTGAAAGTGATTCAAGAAGTCATTACGCTAATTATTTTTGTGCTTTTTTCACTTTTATTCTTCAAAAATGAAACCCTAAAATGGAATCATTTGGTAGGCATGTGTTTTTTGGTGTTAGCCGTTTATTTTATTTTTAAAAAGTAGCGCATTTTACTTTTTCCATAACTACATAAAAAACAACTACTTAAAATTGATTTTTAAAAAAATTTCTTACTATTTTTGTTAGCACACTAAAAATTCCTTGGAATGAAGAATTTCTACAGTACGATGGCTATGCTACTACTATTTGTTGTTGGAAATGCACAAATTGTAACTATTCCTGATGCCAATTTTAAAGTGGCATTACTCAATCATTCACCGGAGATTGATACGAATAATGATGGCGAAATACAAGTTAGTGAAGCTCTAAATACTACTTCGTTGGAAATTGTAGGCCTTGTTGATACAATCACCAATACCACGGGCCTAAATGCTTTTACCAACCTCACCGCATTACGAATTAATTTTACGCAAATCAACACAATAGACGTCAGTAATCTAATTCAACTTCACCATTTAAA
>CAZAJH010000241.1:0-3003 GCA_964485385.1 uncultured Flavobacterium sp. | reverse complement strand
TTTCGACGAAAAGCAAATATTAATTGCCAACAATTCGGCACCAATTTACCGACACTCTTTTACGGCAGACTTTTACTTATACAATACGACAACCCAGCAATTGACAAAGGTGCTTGAGCAAGTACAAGAGCCTACTTTTTCTCCAGATGGTACTAAGCTCGCTTTTGCCAAGACAAACAATTTGTACGTTTATGATATTGCTACAAAGGCGACATCTCAAATAACGACCGATGGAAAGAAAAATGCTGTGATTAACGGTATAACCGATTGGGTTTATGAGGAAGAATTTGCATTTGTTCGAGCTTTTGATTGGAGTGCCGATAGCAAAAAATTAGCTTTCATTCGCTTTGATGAGACCGAAGTGCCACAATTTTCGATGGATATGTACAAAAAAGATTTGTATCCAACGGCAGAAACGTTCAAGTATCCCAAAGCAGGTGAAAAAAATGCGATAGTATCCTTGCACTTGTATGATTTGAATACGAACAAGACTAAAGAGATTAATCTGGGGTCTTACAACGATTTTTACATTGCACGGATGAAATGGACCAACGATGCCAATGTGTTGTCGGCACAAGTATTGAACCGCCATCAGGATAATCTGGACTTGATTTTTATTGACGGAAATACCGGAGTAGCCAAAGTGGTTTTAAACGAAAAAGATAAAGCCTATGTCGAGGTGACTGATAATTTGACGTTTTTAAAAGACAATAGTTTTATATGGACTTCCGAAAAAGATGGTTTCAATCATATTTATTTATACGATAAAACAGGAAAATTGAAAAACCAAGTAACCAAAGGCAATTGGGAAGTGACCAGTTATTATGGTTTGGACGAAAAAACCAAAACTATTTTTTACCAATCGGTTGAAAACGGATCAACAATCAGAGACGTATACAAAATCTCGCTTGACGGAAAGAAAAAAGTAAAATTGTCGCAACAAACAGGAACCAATGCGGCTACTTTCAGTCCAGATTTTACGTACTTTATCAATTCGTATTCATCTGCGACTATTCCAACTTCCTACACCTTGAACAATTCCAAAGACGGTAAACAAGTAAAAGAAATTGTAAATAATGTTGCTTTGGCAGAAAAATTAATTAAATACGACCTACCAACTAAAGAGTTTTTTGAATTAACAACCGAAAAAGGACATAAACTCAACGCTTGGATGATTAAGCCAAAGAATTTTGATCCCACCAAGAAATACCCTGTTTTTATGTACCAATATTCCGGTCCAGGTTCGCAACAAGTAGCGAATCAATGGTTGAATACGAATGATTATTGGTTTATGATGCTGTCGCAAGAAGGCTATATTGTGGCTTGTGTAGACGGGCGAGGAACTGGATTTAAAGGGGCCGAATTCAAAAAATGTACACAAAAAGAACTCGGAAAATACGAAGTAGAGGATCAAATTGATGCGGCCAAAGTAATTGGAAATTACAGTTATGTAGACAAAAGCAGAATCGGAATTTTTGGTTGGTCGTACGGCGGATTTATGTCGAGTAATTGTTTGTTTAAAGGAGCCGATGTGTTCAAAATGGCTATAGCTGTAGCACCAGTAACCAATTGGCGTTTTTACGACTCCATTTATACAGAACGATACATGCAAACACCACAAGAAAATCCATCAGGATACGACGAAAATTCGCCGATTAATCATGTGAGTAAATTGAAAGGAAACTTTCTTTTAATTCATGGTACAGCCGATGATAATGTACACGTTCAAAACAGTATGCAAATGATTGAAGCTCTGGTTCAAGCCAATAAACAGTTCGACTGGGCAATTTATCCCGATAAAAATCACGGCATTTTTGGTGGAAAAACCCGAATTCAATTGTACCATAAAATGACCAATTTTATCAAAGAAAAGTTATAATAGAATTCGAATCAATTCTATCAATAGGAGCATCCATGTATTATCTATTCTGTTGAAAAATATTTTGAACAAACGGTCAATTTTGTAAATAAAATCACTCAGTTCCATAATTTACTCCCGTTTGCCATTCGAAGCAAATATGCAGCTGAAGAAAATAGGTGTATTGAAGTTTTAATGGCGGCGAAATACGCAATCAAACCTTTTTAAGTCGAATTATCGATACTATTTATGCTGTTTTATAGCTCGAAGATGGGCAAAAAATTACCCGAAACGATTTTTTTACCTTCATTGGTCAAGCCAAATACCGACTTCGTTTTTTACGCGAAAGCATTTAGATAAACAATGTGCTATTGCTTGAATTTACTAGTAATAGCGATAATGGTCAGGACAAAGAAATGGTCAGAGGCGCTCTTTTTTATCCAGCAACAATTAGTCACAAAAGCTTATTTTTAGTGATTTCTTAGTTTTCGATTATTATTTTTTTATAATAGTTTGTACTTTGCACTTTCAAATAAACCTTTTACTTTTAAGAATCAAGCAAAAAATAACCAAAATAAACTAAAACAATAATTATGAGCGAAACAGTAAAAACAGGACACCCAAAAGGACTTTACTTCCTTTTCTTCACCGAGATGTGGGAACGATTCAGTTACTACGGAATGAGAGCTATCTTCATTCTGTTTATGACCAAAATTTTATTAATGAAAGATGCTGATGCTTCTGAAATTTATGGAAGTTATACAGGTTTGGTGTATTTAACACCACTCTTGGGCGGTTATTTGTGTGATAAATTTTTGGGCAACCGAAGAAGTATTGTCATCGGAGGTTTGTTGATGGCTATTGGACAATTTTTTATGTTCTTGAGTGCCTCTGCAGGTGCCGAAGGAGGAGTATCGTTGATGTGGATTGGCCTCACGGCAATTATTATTGGAAATGGTTTTTTCAAACCGAATATTTCTACTATGGTAGGCCAATTGTATCCTGCTAATGACAGAAGAATCGACAGTGCTTTTACTATTTTTTATATGGGAATCAACCTCGGTGCATTTTTCTCACCATTAGTGTGTGGTTCTATGGATTTTAAATGGGGATTTTTAGCAGCCGGAGTAGGAATGTTGATTGGT
>CAZAJH010000240.1:0-3033 GCA_964485385.1 uncultured Flavobacterium sp. | reverse complement strand
TCAGTGAACCAAAACTCATGGCGCTGATATTGAATAAACTCGCTTCATATGGTTTTGCACATTGCGAAGAGCCAATTTTTACGCGCGGATTCGGATTGACTTGCGAAAACGGAATGGCTCGTATGCTGTGATTGATCCATTCGTAGCCATCTTCGTATACATCCAATTGGGTTCCGAATGGCATCGAATCGCTTTCTTTTTTGCTTCTTTGATAGACCAAGCTGCGTTGCAAGCGATTGAACGGTTTGCCGTCGGTATCGGTTTCGATGAAATACTGACGCATTTCAGGACCCAATGATTCCAATAGATAGCGCATTCTGCCCAAAAGGGGAAAGTTGCGGCGAATGGTTTTTTTGGATTGGTACATATCGTACAATCCCATTGCAATTAAGGGAAGGAATAGCAACAACAGGAAAGCAAACTTCCAATTGACATAGATGAGTAATCCCGATAAGGAAAGTAGGGTAAAACTGATGACTAAAAAGGCTTTTCGCATTGTAATGATAAATGATTGTAGTATAATCTAACCGACTTTTGAAACCTGTTAGGCGTCTTTTTTCAATTTAAATCGTTGGATTTTACCTGTTTCTGTTTTGGGTAAACTTTCGGTAAAATGAATAACTCTTGGGTATTTATAAGGAGCTGCTACTTCTTTGAACCAGTGCTGAATACGGTTCTTCATTGCATCTGTTGCTTTCAATTGATCCTTGAGGACTATATGCGCACAAACCAACATACCGCGTTCTTCATCAGGCAAACCAACTACGGCACATTCGGCAATATCGTCATGAGTAAGTAATACACTTTCAACTTCTATAGCTGCAATATTATAACCCGCCGAAATAATCATATCATCACCTCGCGCTACAAACCAAAAATAGCCTTCTTCATCTTGTCGAAAAATATCACCCGTGATGTTCCAACCGTTTTCAACGTATTCCTTTTGTTTCTCCACTCGATTCAAATATTTACAACCTGTAATACCTCGAACAGCCAATCGTCCGGCTTCATTTCGAGGAAGTTCAATGCCGTTAGCATCTACAATCTTGGCTTCATAACCTGTAACGGCAACACCTGTAGCTCCGGGTTTCATATTTTCTTTGTGGGATGAAATAAAAATATGAAGGATTTCAGTTGAGCCAATACCATCAATGATTTTCAATCCCGTAGCATCATACCAATCTTGCCACACCTTTAGGGGTAATGTTTCGCCAGCTGAGACACAATTGCGCAAACTGGAAATGTCGAATTCATTGACTTTGGTTGTGATAACGCGCCAAGCCGTAGGGGCTGTGAAACAAGTTGTTATTTTGTATTCTTGAATAGCTTTGAGTAATAAATCAGGACTCGGTTTTTCTATTAAAAAAGAAGAGGCACCATAGTACATCGGGAACAAAACCAACCCGCCCAATCCGAATGTAAAACCGATGGGGGGACTTCCTGTAAAAATATCATCTGAAGTCGGCTGCAGTGAATAGGCGGGGAAACATTCGCAGATGTTGAGAATATCTTTGTGGAAATGGGCTGTCATTTTAGGCAAACCAGTGGTTCCGGAGGTAAAACCAATTAATGCTACCGAATCGTTTTTGGCATGGTAATTATCAAATGTTTTGGGTTTGGAGTGCATCAATTTTTCCAATTGCGAGTTGCCGTAAAAACATTTTTCTTTGAGGAAACTGGATTGCACCAAATGCATTTCTTCTTCCAATGCGATATCACATAAGGCGTGAGTAATTTCGGCACATTCGATAATAGTGGTTAATTCTTTGGAACGAAGCAAAGGCATCGTAGCCACTACAATTCCACCAGCTTTTAAAATAGCAAACCAACAGGCGACCATCATGGGGTTGTTGGCCGAACGAATGAGTACGCGATTGCCCGACTTTAATCCTAAATCATCTACCAAAACATGTGCGATCTGATTGGCTTTTTCAAACAAATCTTGGTAAGTCCAGGTTTCTTCGAAAGTACGAATACATATTGCATTTCCGCGGCCTTTTTGAATGTGATCATCCAACAAGCGTTCCACACAATTGAGCATTTCGGGATGTTGAAACTGTGGTAAATGGGTAAAAATATAGTCGGCCTGTAAGTCAAGACTAGGGAGATGGTCGTGAGCAAAAGAATCTTCGTACTGTTTCATTTTTCTTGGTATTTCTCGCAAAGAAGCGAAGTCACAAAGGTTGTTTATCTCAATTATTTTTTATTACTCTTAGGTTTTAACGCTTTTTTCATTCCTTCCAACTGTTTTCTTTCATTGGCTTTTAAAGGATATAAATGTGAAATTCCCATTTTATATGGATTGGGAATATCATTTGATTGAAATTGTTCATAGGCTTGCGCGCTTCTAACAAAATTAGCATCCAATAACAAAGGTCTTCCTAAAGCCACTAAATCGGCTCTTCCGTTTAAAATTATCGTATTGATTTGGTCAATATCTTGAATATATCCCGTAGTAATGGTTGGAATATGAACCGTGTTTCGTACAGCATCTGCAAAAGGCGTTTGCCACATTCTGCCTGTTTGTGGTTTTTGGTATTCGACCGTATTTCCAGTTGACACATTAATGATATCGACACCTGCGTCTTTAAAAGCCTTCGCAATTGTGATTACCTCTTCTTCAGAGATTCCGTTTTCTGCCCAATCCGATGCTGAAATGCGAACGGACATGGGTTTTTCTGCAGGGAAAACGGCGCGCATTTCGGTAAATACACGAAGAGGAAACTTCATTCGATTTTCGGCATTTCCGCCAAATTCATCGGTTCGTTTGTTGGTTAATGGGGAAAGAAAAGAAGCCAATAAAAATCCGTGATGCGCTTGCAATTCGATTAAATCAAAACCCGCTTTATCGGCGTTTTTGGTAGCTTGAACAAATTGAGAACAAACTAAATCCATATCGGATAAAGTCATTTCTTTTGGAGTTTGAGAACTTTGACTAAATGGTATCGCAGAAGCGGAGAGCAATTCCCATGGCGCTCCTTCAAACGAGGCTTCCCATGGAATTTTGGAGCAGCCTTTTCGACCCGAATGACC
>CAZAJH010000239.1:845-3040 GCA_964485385.1 uncultured Flavobacterium sp. | reverse complement strand
TACCCAACCAAACTGTAAACCTAGCTTCATTAAACACCGACAACCAAACGGTAGATGAACTTACGTTAACTGGAGACACTTTAAATCTATCATTATCAGGTGATGGCGTTGCAACTCAAACCTTAAATTTAAGTGCTATCGATAATCAAGCTACTGATGTTTTTAGCTTGACTGGAACTACTTTAAACCTATCCTTACAAAACGATGGTGTGGCTACGCAAGCGGTTGATTTATCATCGCTTTCAAACGATTGGAAATTAACTGGCAACGCTGGAACTTTGTCTGGAACTAATTTCATCGGAACAACTGATGCGCAAGACTTGGATTTTAGAGTGAATAACGTGGTAAAAATTCGTCTTACACAACAAGGGCAATTGTCGTTTGTGAATGCGGGTGGTTCTGTTTTTGTGGGAATAAATGCAGGCGATGCCGATGATTTAACCAGCAACCAAAACACTTTTGTGGGTTCAACAAGTGGGCAATTTACTACGACCGGTAATTTAAATACGGCTATTGGTCACGCCTCATTAAATGCTAATCTTACCGGACAAGGCAATACTGGTTTAGGTAAAAGTTCACTGCTAACAAATACTACCGGAAGCAACAATACAGGTTTGGGTCGATTGGCTGATGTGGCTACTTCTGGACTGAGTAATGCAACGGCTGTTGGATACAACGCCACGGTTTCAGTTTCAGATAAAGTACGTTTGGGAAGCGCTACTGTAACCGTGGTAGAAGGCCAAGTTCCGTATACTAATCCATCTGATGCACGATTTAAATTTAATGTAAAAGAAAACGTGCCTGGATTGGATTTTATCAAAAAATTAAAACCCGTTACGTATAATTTCGATACTAAAAAATTTGACGAGCATTTAAATAGAAACCGCAACAAAGGTGAAGTTGCCAATGAAGATTTTTCCAAGTCAACAGCTATCGTTCGTACTGGTTTCCTAGCGCAAGATGTAGAAAAAATCTGTACTGATTTAGGTTATAATTTTGACGGATTACACATTCCGGATGCTAACAACCCAACTGATAATTACGGAATTGCCTACAGTCAGTTTATCATGCCTATCGTAAAAGCGGTGCAGGAACAACAAGCAATCATTGAAACTCAAAAAATGGAGTTAGAACAATTAAAATTGGAAATAGAAAAATACAAAATGATAGAAGAACGCATTAAAGCACTCGAGCAAAAATAAAAGTAGTAGTTCACTTTTTTGAAAAGGAGATTCCTGATTTTTGGGACTCCTTTTTTTATTAGTCTCCATAATTATTTAAAAAAAGCACAACCCATTGCTGAATTGTGCTTTAAAAAAACTAAAAACTACTTACTCTATTTTAATAAAAGACCAACACAATATACTAATGAACCATACAATGCGATAAGCGTAAGTTCAAAACGGTATTGAACAAGTATTTTTTTCATTATTTTACTATTAATTTTTGTGTTGCTGTTTCTCCATCTTGATTCTGAACTTTGACAAAATAAATACCGCTTGGTAATTCCGAAACATTGATTTCAGAACTGGTTGTTGCCATAACTTTCTGACCGTGAAGCGAAAAGATTTCTACCGATTTTAGTTCGGTTTCAAGAGCTACCGTCACTATAGCTTGTGCTGGATTAGGATACATCACAAAATTGAATTTTGGCGTCGCTTCTTCCAAACCTAACGCAATACTAACTGTTACGGCTAAAGGAGATGTACTTCTACAACTATTAACGGTTTGCATTGCATAATAAGTGGTATTATTAACTAAAACAGTTGTTGGTACCAAAGGGTTTACATTTGCTATTGCATCAGCTTGAGATGCAAACCAAACTATTGAAGTTCCATTTGCTACTAAATCTGCTACTGTAGCACCTTGCGAAAACAACTGTGACGTATTTCCAGTTGGAGCCGCTACTGCATTTATCGTTACAGAAACTGCTGTTCTTGAACTTTCACAAGAATTTACTGTTTGTGACACATAATACGTTCCTGTTGCTAAAGCAGTAGTATTGGCTAATTGGCTTCCTCCTGTTGCTGATGCATACCACTTCAAATTAGTTCCACTGGCTGTTAAATTAGCCACAGTTCCACTCTGACAAAATGTTTGTGCTTGTGCTGTTGGCGCATTTACAACATTTACTGTAACTGAAACTGCTGTTCTTGAACTTTCACAAGAATTTACTGTTTGTGACACATAATACG
>CAZAJH010000239.1:0-745 GCA_964485385.1 uncultured Flavobacterium sp. | reverse complement strand
GCTTGTGCTGTTGGCGCATTTACAACATTTACTGTAACTGAAACTGCTGTTCTTGGACTTTCACATCCACTGATGGTTTGAGATAAATAATAGGTTCCAGTTGTAATTGATGTCGAATTAGGTAATGCAACACCACCAGTTTGAGCAGCATACCATTGGAAATTAGAGCCTGCTCCGGTTTGAATGTTTCCTAAAGTAGCCGACTGACAAAATGTTTGATTCGCAGGCACATTAAATGGTGGCGAAATAATCGTAAGGTTTACTTGTACCGCCAAACGAGTACTTTCGACAGAACCAGATTGTGTTTGCGTCACATAGTAAGTACCATTAGTTAAAGCTGTAGTTGACGCCAATGGAGTTCCTCCTGTAGCCACATCATACCATTTAATATTGGTACCTGTGGCATTTAAATTAGCCACCGTTGGGTTAGCACTATCACAAAAGTTTTGCGGAGAGGGCGCCGTGGGTTGTGCCGAGATACCTTGAGTTGTAAAAGCAGCATTTTCACCTGTTTCAACACCACCAGCATTAGATGTAGCCACTCCAAATTCATATGAGTATGTGGTATTGGGTGTTAATCCAGTAATCGTATAACTGTAATTTGTTGCAGCATTATTGGTCAATGAACTGTTTACAACTATAGTCGTAAAAGGATTATCACTGTCAAAAACTGTTCCTGCTTGATAACGCAATTCTACAAAAGCACTATACCCATTGGTATTTAAAGTATAATTAATTTGTGCCG
>CAZAJH010000238.1:0-3090 GCA_964485385.1 uncultured Flavobacterium sp. | reverse complement strand
ATTACGAAGGTTGGGTAAGTTCTAATCCAGGTAATCCAACAGCAGATGATAATTTCTATATTTACTCAGGAGCTAGTGATGGTTCAACTTCTCAATTGTATGAAGATGGAGTTATGATAGAAAATAACAGTGGTGGTGTTACTGGACCATTAGGTATCGAATTGAATGGCTGGCAAGGTGGTAATGAAATGTCCGATTTTGATATTACAGAAGTATTGTTGTTCAATACAGTTTTAAATACAGCTGATCGTAATTTTGTAGAAAATTCTACTAATGGCTATTACAATGGCATAGCTTCGGCAAGTATCACTGTAACTCCAACTGCAACAACAACTTATACTGTAACAGGTATTAATAATTCAGGTTGTAGCGTTACAACATCATTTACAGTAACTGTAAATCCGTTTACTACCAATACCACAACAATCACAGCACCTGACACGTACACTTGGGCTGTGAATGGTATAACGTATACCACAAGTGGAACGTATACTTTTGTAAATGGTTGTGTGACTGAGGTCTTGAATTTGACTATTGTTCCCGGTAATCCTGGACCAGCTATTATACCAAGTCAATGTGGTACAACTTTAGATGGTTTCGGTAGAATAGTATACGCTACTGCAGTGCCTGGTGCTCAACGTTATCGTTTTAGAGTTACTAATTTAGGAACGAATCAAGTGGTAGTAGTTGAAAACCCACTTCGTCATTTGTTCTTACGTAATTTAGCTATTTATGAGTATAATGAGTCATATGCTGTAGAGGTTGCAGTTCGAGTAAACAGTATTTGGAGCAATTTTGGTCCAGTGTGTACTATCACAACTCCAATTGTAACTACGCAAGTAAGAGCTTCTCAATGTGGGGCAACGCTAGCTTCTAAAATTGATATTGTATATGCCGACAATGTAAGTGGTATTATTGGTTACCGTTTTAGAGTAACGAATCTAACCTCTAACTCGGTTCAAATTATTGATCGACCAACTCGTGCTCTTCAATTCAGCGCAGTAACCGATTATGCAAATGCAACTAGCTACAGTATTGAAGTGGCTTTATTGAACACCGATAATACATATTTACCTTATGGATTAGCTTGTACCGTTACAACTCCTGCTGCTACAGGTAAATTTACTATTGCTTCTTCGTTTGATGTGTATGGTTATCCCAACCCATTTAATGAAGGATTCAAATTGGATGTAAAATCTGCTTCAAACAGTGTAATCAATGTTAAAGTTTATGACATGATTGGAAAACTTGTTGATGACAGAAACATACCTGCTAATGAAACAGATGTTTTTGAGTTAGGAACGAATTACCCTCAAGGCGTTTATAACATCATCGTATCACAAGACGATGTTGTTGAGACTATTCGAATGGTGAAACGCTAATTACAAATCATTTTATTAAAAAGGTTACCTGTTGATTCGGGTAACCTTTTTTTTTCATAAACGAATTTAATTTTAAGAGGATGAGTAAAATAAGTTGCTTGTATAGATGGATTGGGCTACTTGTTTTTTTTCAGGTAATTTCTGTTTATTCGCAATCAAAAAAAATAGACAGCCTACAACATTTGTTGGTTCAATTGGAGTTGAAAAACAACAAAGCTAAGTTATCGGATTCTGTTCGTGTAAATTTGTTGTGTAAAATCGCCTATGAGCAAATCAATTTCGATATCAATCAAGCTCAAATTACTCAAAAAAAAGGACTTTATCTGGCAACTAAAATTAAAGATACGCTGGGAATCATCAAGAGTCATAATGGTTTAGCTCGAATTTATCTTAATCAGAGTGATTTCAATGATGCCATACAACAGACTTCCAAAGCATTGCATTTCAACTACAAAAGAAAATCTTTAGAAGAATGCTATACTTCTCATTTACTGAAAGGACAAGCGTATTTGTTTTTGAATAATTTTCCGGAGGCATATCAATTTTTTACCAATGCACTCCAAATAGCGGAGCGTCTGAATGATCCTAGTAAAGAAGCGAGAGTTTACAACAATATTGCTATAATTTACAACAAACAAGGGCGAATAGAAGAGGAGTTTCAAAACTATAAAAAAGCGTTGTCTCGTATAAAAAATACGCACAATCAAACGGCCGAAGGACTTCGTAGTATAATCAATTCGAATGTAGGTTTGATTTACCTTGAACGGAAACAGCTAGACAAAGCCTTGGCCATTTTTGAGGAAGGTATAGCATTTGAAAAGAAGAGAGGAAACAAGAATAGCTTGGGTATGTCGTTTCGGAGTTTGAGTAAAGTGTATTTTGAGAAAAAAGAATATACCCAATCGCTGGCCTATGCTCAAAAAGCTTTGGCTTCATTTAAAGAGCTAAAAAATAAATCGGGTGAAGCCGATATGTATCGTGAGATTGGAGCCATTTTTCTACAAACAAATCAATTGAATGACGCATTAAGCTACACGCAAAAAGGGCTCCAAATTTCGACTCAAATCGGTGAATTAGAATCCATCAAGTTTGGTTACCAAAACTTGTCCTTAATTTACGCCAAACTCCATAATTACAAAGAGGCGTATCGGCATCAAATTTTATTTAAAAAAATGAGTGATTCGATCTTCAATAGCGAAGTCAACAATAAAGTGACCCAAATTCAAATGACTTACGAGTTTGAAAAAAAGCAAAAGCTATTGCAATTGGAGCAACAAGAAAAGAACAAAAAATTGCAATTGAAAACCAAGAAGCAACAAAACTTTCTTGTGGCAATTGTACTGACATTACTCTTTTTGAGTGTCATTACCATTGGAATTTATTCTAATTTAAAAGCTTACAAAAAACAAAAACAAATTGTAGAACTACAAAAGGAACAAATTCAACATTCTCTCACCGAGAAAGAAACGCTCTTGAGAGAAATTCACCATCGAGTAAAAAATAACCTACAAATAATATCAAGTTTGCTTAATATGCAATCAGAAGATATTGAAGATCCTAAAGTGCTGTTGTCTATTCAAGAAGGCCAAAGTCGCGTACAAGCAATGAGTTTGATTCATCAAAATTTATATCAATCTGAAACTATTGATAAAGTGAATATTGAAAACTATTTCAAAGAACTTACGCAACATCTTTCAACAATGTACTT
>CAZAJH010000237.1:0-3116 GCA_964485385.1 uncultured Flavobacterium sp. | reverse complement strand
AAGCTGGCTTACGTTTCGAAGATACTCGACTTAGAGGAGAGCAATTGGGCAACCCAAACAAACCCTATTCAGCATTCAAAAACAACTACAATTCCTTTTTTCCAACGGTATATCTAAGTTATAAAATAGATAGTCTCGCTACTAAAACATGTACTATTTCCTATGGAAAAAGGGTAGAACGCCCATTCTATAAAGATTTAAATCCGTTTTCGAGTCCGTTAGACCAATTTACTTTTTACGAAGGAAATCCGTTTTTAAAACCCACTTTTGGTCATAACTTTTCGTTAACTTACAACTATACTGAATTACTCTCCACCAGCTTTTCATACAGCTACGGTAAAGACGAAATCAAAGAAACTATTGAAATCAAAGAAGTGACCAACGAGTTGAATCAGGTAAGAAATATTTACTACAGTCGACCCAATAACATAGGTAAAAGCAATCAATATGCGCTGTCTGTTCAGAGTCGATTCAACCTTTTCAAGTGGCTTACTACAGTGGTCTACACGGAATTAAATTATTCCAAATACCAAAGTCAATTGTACGAACAAACGCTTAACGCCGAGGGAACGTATTGGTTTATCAACACAACCAATAGCATCCAATTTTCTAAAAAATGGAGTGGAGAAATCAGCGGTCAATACCTCTCACAATCCATTGACGCGCAATTTACCATTGGCGATTTTGGTTTCGTTTCTGTTGGTTGCCAAAAGAAAATTCTGAAAGATCTAGGGACACTCAAATTCAACCTGAGCGATGTGTTTTTTACCAACCAAATTCGTGGAACCATCAATAATTTAGGCACCACTGAAGCCAACTGGTTTGGACCAAGAGATACACGAATAGCGTCAGTTACTTTTGCCTACCGATTTGGAAAAAATAGTAGCAACAAAACCAAATACAACGGAAATGGCTCCGAAAGTGAACAAAATAGAGTAAAAGTGTAAGCCATGCAAATTCAGTCATTAGCGACCATTTCGATTACCCAATTGGTTCAAACATTCAATCAATCGTTTGCCGATTACTTTATTCCTATTCAATTTACAGTAGCAACTTTAGAAAGTAAGATCAAATCAGAAAATATTTTTCTAGAACACTCTGTTGGTGTTTTTGTTAGGGAACAACTCGTCGCTTTTGTATTAATCGGAATAGATTCCAAAAACAACCAATTGTATTCCTACAACGCAGGAACTGGTGTTATACCGGATTTTCGAGGGCAACATTTAACCGAAAAAATGTATGCTTACTTGCTCCCTATATTGAAAAAAAACAGCATTCAAAACCATTATCTGGAAGTTATTACCCAAAACACCAAAGCGCTTCGCATTTACCAAAAAATAGGCTATCAAATTTCCCGAAAAGTGAGCTGCTTCAAGGGAGTAATACAACCTCCTAATTCGGTTTTAAACTATAAAATATTCGAATTTGAATGGGGCAACAATACCTTTTTTGAGACTTTTTGGGATCATCAACCTACCTACCAAAACACCTCTGCTTCTATCAACAGAGATAAAGAAACTCATTCCTTCATAGGAATTTTTAGTGAAATCGGATTATTGGGATACCTCATTTTTGCCAAAGCTAATTTAAGAGTCAAACAATTTGGCATCGATAAAAACTTCCGAAATCAAGGCTTGGGCCACCACTTATTTTATGAAGTGCAGAAAACAAACTTTGACCAACCTGTTTCGCTGATTAACATTGATAACAATGACTCCCATTCTATTGCATTTCTCGAAAAAATTGGCTTGACAAAAACCGTCGAACAATATGAAATGATGCTACAAACCTAATTGTTTTATTTTTAGAAGCAGCCGTTTTTCTCTCTTACAACATCCGTCCCGCTTTTCGTCGCACATGGTTGCTCCTTCAATCGGGGCTAATCAAGACGTCTGGCTATCTATCTGAACATCATTGCCCTCTTTTTTTTGGGTTTTAAAAGTAAAATACGTAAAACTACGCTGTTATCAAAAAATCTTTCTACCTACTTTTATACTTTCAACAAACAATCTTTTTTTATGAAAACTACTGTTTTGATCCGACCCGCTGCTCGTGGGGGAAAATACCTAGGTCCAGATGCAGCAACAACAACTGGAGTTAGTGCAATAATTGCCTTATTAAACCCAAACACCTACGACATTATTAGTGCTAAAGTTGTCAGCACAAAAAACGCCGATGCCGGCCCTGCCAACCTAATGGATCCTATTTCTCGAAGCCAACCATACGCCACAGATGACAATACAGTAAACGCCATTTTCACTGTTGATATCACCGAACCAACTACCTTTTTGGTTGCTGTTTTCGGACCGATAAAGTACATGAATCAAGTAAGGGCTACTTATACCGAAATCACCGTTTTTCCGGGCGTGAATATCGGAACGAGCTTAACGCCAGAGGGCATTGTAGTTGAAATCCCGGGTCTTTGCATCGGGAATGTGACAGCCAATTTATCAGGCAATCAATTATCGGCTTCTGCCCAAGTAACCATGATGTGTGGTTGCAAAATTGCTCCTGGTTCAAATTGGCCACCAACCGATTTTAACATCTATTTAATGACACAAGACCAAAGTGGTCATCTTTTTCCGTATAAGTTAGATTACGACAACGATCCCGCAAATCCCAGCTCGTTTAAAGGTTCATGGAACAGTCAAACACCCAACCAGCCTATTGTAAAAGCATGGATTATGGCTTCTGAACCCAAGCTTGGCAATCAAGGTGTGTATTGGCTTACTGGTGGACAATCGAATGTAGAAAACCACTTACTCAACAAAGTACAGCAATACCTAATTTCCAAAAACAATTAGGAAAACTTCGGAAAGACCTGACAGGTTTCAAAAACCTGTCAGGTCTAACTTTATAACTAGATCGCTTTACCCAAAAACCGCTTCGTTCTCACCATCAAAACTCGCAAATACCATACTCGGGTGCGAATCTAAGTGAAACATGTTGCCCTCTTTGTCAATGGCAATGGCACCAGCAAAACCATCATAGGGTTTCAATTCGGCAAAGGTTTTTTCAAAGGCTTTTGCTAAGGTAAATCCGTCTGTTACGCGTGTGACAATTTTAGCTGCCACGGCGCCACTTACAATATCTTCTCCAACTCCAGTCAAACTTAC
>CAZAJH010000236.1:0-3159 GCA_964485385.1 uncultured Flavobacterium sp. | reverse complement strand
CATTGCCAATATGGTCATTAGCATCGATTTGAATGTGATGTCGGTACTGAATTATGCTGTTCGCCATTTAAAAGTAAATCATGTAGTAGTTTGTGGTCACTATTTTTGCGGTGGTGTAAAAGCTGCTATGACACCGCAAGATATGGGCATTTTAAATCCTTGGTTGCGCAATATTCGGGATGTGTATCGCTTACACAAAGATGAATTGAACGCCATTGGAGACGAGAACCAACGCTACAATCGTTTGGTAGAACTGAATGTTCAAGAACAATGTGTCAATTTAATTAAAACAGCTGCCATTCAAGAAGCCCACAAAGAGCGCGGATTGCAGGTTCACGGCTGGGTTTTCGATATTCATTCGGGGAAACTCATCGACTTGAACATTGATTTTCCTCAAATTTTAAAGGACATCATGGAAATCTATGATTTAGCCAAATAATAAGTTTAGTTATTTTTTAGATTCCTAAAAGGTTACCAAACGCAGTATTGTTTTTCCAATAGGTACCAATTCTACCTGTTCGGATTTTCCGGTTTGGATATTGATTAATTGGGTAGTTATCCTTCCATTTGAATATTCAGCTTGGCGGTTATCATACTTGTAGCTTGGTACTGTTACTGGTTCGTACATCAAATCGCCGAATTGACCAAAGTAATTTTTCCCTTTGATTTCTTTGGCCTCGATAGGTAAAGCATAGAGCAAAGCGCCATGATTAAAATAATGCTTGCCGTTGCTGTCGCTATTGATTTGAACCTTTGTATCAAAACCCAATGTAAGGTTATCTTTGGCATTGAAAATCCTTTCGATAACAATAAAATCGTCAGTGATGCTGTAGTTTTCTTTTGTGTTGATTTGAGTAACCCAACTTGGCTTTCTAATTTTGATTACAAATCGGGATGCTTTTGGTTGTTCAATCTGAAAAGAAAGAACTGATGCGTAAGGATAATTGGTCTTGTTTTCGATTCGAATGGGATTTCCATTTACAGTAGTCTCAACCACATTGGGAAGTAGTAATGTCGCCACCAAGATACCTTCCGACTCTTTCATCCAAGAATTTTGAACAAAATAAGGTGTTATTCTTCCTGCATTGGGATTGCAACATACCGCTACATCTTGGTGCGCGGGAGAATACTTATATCGGGTTTGCTTGCGATCGGGTTCAACAAGTCCGTTTTTAGTACCCATCATTTCAATCGAATTATCCGTTTTGAGGTAAGCTATACATGAATGATTAGGATGCCTTGCGCCTTGTGCTGCATTGTAAAAGGTATTTTCTATGCGATCGCCTACACTAGCATTAGCCGTTTTTTGAAATAACAAACAGTAACTATCCAACAATTCATGAATCGAACAATATTCATATCCGGTGCTGGTAGCGTCAGCAAAACGCTTGGCAATCCATTCGTCTCCAATTGGACCACCACTAATGGAAACAACGCTGTAAATGCGTTTCAAATATAACTCCAGTGCCTCTTTCATGCTTGGGTTAGTCGAAGCATATCGGGCAATAATCAATGCTCTCAAATGTTCAAAAGTATGAACACCGTGTGATTGCAATTGGTAATTGGGATTTAAAATATTAGCTAGTTGGGCATCGGCCTCCGACTGATAAGTAGTAGAAAAATCTTGATACAAAAACAAAGCATAATCTCTGTATTTGCTGTTTTGGGTGTAGAAATACATTCTTTCCAATACATCGGTAAATGTCAAGCCATGCGATACTCCTCCATTAAAAGCTGTTCCAGAGGAAAACGGACTGGAAGCATTGATAGGATAATTTTGCATCACATTAGCAACAGCCTTTTCAACCGCTTTGAATACTTTTTCATCTTTTGAATATTCATAATACGCCAACAAACCTCTGTACAAAGTGGCTTTTGACCACAATTCGCCATTTTCAGAATTAAATTGGTACCGTAACTCCCGATCGTAAATTCCCATATAGCCATCTTCATCCTGAGTAGCTAAAATATTTTCGACGTAGTTTTTCACTTTAGCCATTCCATCTGCATCGTCTAAAAGAAAAACATTTCGCAAAAAACCATCCCACCAATTGGATTGGGTTTCGCTATTCCACCATTTGTATTGTTCATCACCGGCCGCATCACCTTCTTTGTGATTGCCTAAATCTTTAGATTTTGAATTTTTGTGCAATCTCGCCTCGCCATAAATTGGATCGTATATCAGTTGTGGTACAATTTGATCCAATTGACCTACAAATCCAGCAATATCCTTTTGCATTTGATCTTTCAACCAACCAGTAGGCTTGATAGAACCAAAAAGCAAAGGCTGTAATTTTTCTTGATTGTTTTGTGCCTGAGACATAAAAGAGAGAAGTAATATGGGTAGTATTTTTTTCATTATTGAGTCATTTCAAAAATTAATTTCCCTCCATTCACCACATCTTTAAAATGAATGAAAGGTTGGTCTATTTTTTTATCATTTAAGTAACGATTTGTATTGAATTTATTTTGGTTGGAAAAGTTTAAGGCCTCGATATTAAATTTTGTACCATTCTGAAGATGAAGTATTGCTTTGGAAACTTGTGGACTACCAAGTACAAACAATCCGTTCGCTGGATTAACCGGATAAAAACCAAGTGAGGACAGTACATACCAAGCACTCATTTGTCCACAATCGTCATTTCCAATCATTCCGTCTGGAGAAGTTGTGTGAAAATCATTAATCACCTGATGGATGTATTTTTGCCCCGTTTGGGGTTCGTTGCTAAATGCATACAAATAGATTATATGGTGGCTAGGTTCATTCCCATGAGCGTATTGACCAATCATGGCTTCTTGACCCAAAAACTTATTCGGATTAGTAGCTGGAGTAGTAAAAAAGGCATTCAGCTTTTGCGTAAATTTTTCTTTGCCTCCCAAAAGTTCGATAATACCTTCCACATCAAATTGGGCTGGTGTCCAGAAATATTGCCAAGCATTTGCTTCGGTGTAATCGCCTGGATTGTTTAATGGAGATGTCGCTTGTAAAGGATCAAAAGGTGTTCGCCAATTTCCTTTTGAATCTTTGCCTCTGAAAAAAGTTGTATTCGGATCGTATAAATTTCGGTAAAAAAGCGAGCGCTGGCTAAAGGTTGTAGTCTCCCCACTTTTATGCATCAATTGTGCCATATATGCCACACACCAATCGTCAAAACTACT
>CAZAJH010000235.1:0-3211 GCA_964485385.1 uncultured Flavobacterium sp. | reverse complement strand
AAAAGAACGAATTATATTTCCTAGTAGCACGGTATACTCTTGGTTCAAATGCGCGAGCTCCACGGTTGTAAAATCAACAGCAGTTTTTAGTTTGTTTAGCCATTCCAAAGAATATGAAACAGTCTCACATTCCAAAATTTCAAATTGCCATCTACCTTGTTTTATAGTAAAATGAATGTGCGCCAAATCGACACCATCAAGCGATGTACCACTCATTACTCCTACCACGCTGTACGAATCTTTAAACATTGGCTAAAATTACGAAATCGTTTGAAATTCTAACAAAAATAGGTTACTTTTGAGCTTTTAAACTAATTTATATCATATCAAAAATATGGATTTTAATCTTACCGAAGAGCATTTAATGATCCAGCAAGCTGCTCGTGATTTCGCCCAAAACGAGTTGTTGCCTGGAGTTATAGAAAGAGACGAGCATTCAAAATTTCCAACCGAACAAGTAAAAATGATGGCAGAGCTCGGTTTTATGGGCATGATGGTTGATCCTAAATACGGAGGAGCAGGATTGGACAGTGTTTCTTATGTTTTGGCCATGACCGAAATAGCTAAAATTGATGCTTCAGCCGCTGTTATTATGTCGGTAAACAATTCTCTGGTTTGTGCTGGATTAGAAAAATACTGTAGTGAGGAACAAAAAATGAAGTATTTGGTTCCGTTAGCCAAAGGTGAAGTAATTGGTGCCTTTTGTTTGTCAGAACCTGAAGCAGGAAGCGACGCTACTTCTCAAAAAACAACAGCCATTGACAAAGGAGATTATTATTTGTTGAATGGAACCAAAAACTGGATTACCAACGGATCGACCGCTTCAACTTATTTGGTAATTGCTCAAACTGATATAGAAAAAGGACATCGAGGTATCAATGCATTTATTGTTGAAAAAGGTTGGCCTGGTTTTGAGATTGGTCCAAAAGAGAAAAAGATGGGAATCCGCGGCAGCGATACTCACTCACTCATGTTTACAGACGTTAAAGTTCCCAAAGAAAACCGAATTGGAGAGGATGGTTTTGGATTTAGTTTTGCCATGAATGTGTTGAATGGTGGTCGTATCGGAATTGCTTCTCAAGCACTCGGAATTGCCACTGGCGCATACGAATTGGCATTAAAGTATGCCAAAGAAAGAAAGGCGTTTGGCAAGGAGATTTTCAATCATCAAGCGATAGCTTTCAAGTTGGCAGACATGTACGTAAAAATTACTGCAGCTAAAATGCTGGTAATGAAAGCAGCTTGCGAAAAAGATGAAGGTAAAGATATTGCACATTCGGGTGCGATGGCCAAATTATATGCTTCTGAAATTGCTTTGGAAGTGGCCAACGAAGCAGTACAAATTCATGGTGGTAATGGTTATGTGGCCGAGTACCATGTAGAACGTATGATGCGCGATTCTAAAATTACACAGATTTACGAAGGTACCTCAGAAATACAACGTATTGTAATTTCACGAGGACTGATGTAATTCAATTTTTTATACGCTCTAACCCTTTCCTAGTTGAAAGGGTTTTTTTGTTTTTAAAAATTACTATTTTTACTAAAACAAAAGCCATGTACGAAGAATTAAAATATTGGTACCTAAGAGACCACAAATTATTTTGGACATTAAACATGTCGCAAATTAAGCAATTGTGCATCATTACAGGTTTTAAAAAAGCCAAAAAAGGCGACATTATTTATTTTTCTTCCTCTGATGTTCCTCGTATTTTTTTATTGAAAAAAGGCAACATCAAAATTGTTTCTGTTGACGATGAAGGCAATGAAACCATCAAAGAAATTCTTCAAAAGGGCGACTTATTTGGCGAACTTTCACTAGAACGCGACAACGAAGTGAACGAATATGCCAAAGCACTCACCGATGAGGTGTCTATTTGTAGTTTTTTATTGTCTGATTTTGAAAATTTATTGGTAAAACATCCTTCTTTGGCCTTATCCTATACCAAATTTGTCGGTTTGAAAATGAAGCGCATCAAAAACAATTATGCCAATTTGGTTTCAAAAGATGCTAAAACGCGTTTGCAAACGTTTCTCAGAGATTGGGCAGAGCGAGAAGGTAAATACGACGGAAATAAAGTTACCATAGACAATTACCTAACACAAACCGATATCGCGCAAATCATTTGTACCTCGCGTCAAACAGCCACCCTTTTGCTTAACGAATTGGTTGACAATAACCTTATTTACTACACTCGAAAAGAAATCATCATCGATGATATAACCAAAATATAATACAAATTGTTGGTTTCTGTCGGGTAGCTGACAGTTTCATGATTATTGTAATTCTACTTTTGAAAAAAAACAATAACATGAAAAAAACAGTTTTTATCACACTAATGGCCTTGGCTCTTTTTTCGTGCGAGGAACAAGGAGAACTTACTAGAGATGGATTTTTAACTTCCACTGTTTCCTCAAGCGCGGTATTAAAATACAGCGGAACTTTTCAGCCCACATCAGGAATTTCAGTCACGGGATCAGCTCAGATTTTTTTAGAGAATGGAAATTGGAAATTACAATTGGACAATTTTTCAATTTCTGATGGACCTGATTTGAAGATTTATCTCTCTAAATCAGCTTCTCCAGTCGATTTTGTCACTTTGGGCAATTTGACGAGCTCTACTGTATACAACATCCCAGTGGCAATCGATTTTAATCAATACAACTACGTGTTAATCCATTGCCAACAATACAATCATTTGTTTGCTATTGCACCTCTAACTCAAATTTAATCATGAAAAGTACTATTGTAATTTTATGTTTTTTCCTTTGGTCATATACTTGGGCACAAGGTTGTAGCGACGCTGGAATTTGTTCAATTGGGAATGGTTTTCAACAGCAAGAAAAAAAGTTTAAAAATCAGATTGAACTGGCTCCCATTTTTGCCATTGGCGAAGCAAACACAAGCTATTTTTCGCCTTATATCGCTTACACCCGAACCCTGAATGACAAATTTGCTGTAAGTACAAAAGTTACTTTTTCGTCTGCTAGTGGTGATTTTGGAACACGCGCTACATTCGGAGATGCCTATCTGATAGGAAACTATGCTTTTAAAGAGAAAAACAACAAGCAATGGAGCGCTTTGATGGGTTGGAAATTTCCATTTACCAGATCCAATCTTTAAATTAATGGCTATTCTTTGCCTATGGATTATCAGGCTAGCTTGGGAACTTTCGATTTGTTTTTAGGAAGTAGTTTTCGTTACCACCAA
>CAZAJH010000234.1:0-3227 GCA_964485385.1 uncultured Flavobacterium sp. | reverse complement strand
AATAGACAATCTAAATACATAATGCAAACGCGTTTATCTGCTTCAGGAAAGCATACACTGTTACTGCGCTCCAAAGGAATAACAACTTGGGAAGAAGCATTAGATTACGTTCAGGCAATTCCGTATGGTCGAAATACCAATCGGCACGATTTTTCGTTAGTAATTACTGAACATAGAGGGACATGTAGTTCCAAACACGCTTTTTTGAAAACTGTTGCAACTGAAAATTCAATTCAAAATGTTGATTTGATAGTTGGTATATACAAAATGAATGAAAAAAATACGCCAATCGGAACCATTTTATCAGCCAATCAACTCGATTATATCCCAGAGGCTCATTGTTACTTAAGGATAAATGAGCAAACGATTGATGTTACCGCAAATCATTCCGAATTTGATAGCATCAAAAGTGATATTATGGAGGAAATTAGTATCGAAGCCAATCAAGTTAGCGCTGATAAAATTAATATCCATCAGCATTTCATTCAAAATTGGATAACCGAAAATAGAATTCCTTTTTCGTTGCCAGAAATATGGAAAATTAGAGAAGAATGTATTCAACAACTAACTATTCGTAATGAAAAAAATTAAAATAGCCGGAGTTCCAGAACATTTCAATTTGCCTTGGCATTTGTGTATTGATAATGGGGAATTTGAAGCCATAGGTATTAATTTAGAATGGACAGATGTTCCGGAAGGTACTGGAAAAATGTGCCAGATGTTGCGCGAAGGAACCACTGATATGGCCGTGATTCTAACCGAAGGAATAGTCAAAGATATTGTAGGTGGAAATCCGAGTAAAATTGTACAAGTATATGTTGAAAGTCCGCTGATTTGGGGAATTCACGTAAGTGCTAACTCAACATACAAATCCATTTCCGATATTGAAAATACTAAAATTGCCATTTCTCGTTACGGTTCGGGTTCGCAATTAATGGCGTATGTCAATGCCAATAATCAAGGTTGGAAAATCGATAATTTAGAATTTGTTATCGTCAATACAATTGATGGCGCTGTTGAGGCTTTGACCAATAAAACAGCTGACTATTTTATGTGGGAACGATTTATGACACAACCTCTTGTCGACAAAGGAATTTTTAGACGAATTGGAGATTGTCCCACACCTTGGCCTTGTTTTGTGATTGCGGTTCGAGATGAAATTTTGAAAAAACATCCCAATACAATTGCACAAATTTTAGAAGTCATCAATCGAACTACGCAAGAGTTTAAAGAAATTCCTAATATCGATAAGACTTTAGCTTCTAAATACCATCAAAAAGTTGATGACATAAATGAATGGCTTTCCTTAACGGAATGGTCGCAAAAATCATTATCGGAGGAAGTGTTAAACAAAATTCAAAATCAGCTGTTTGAACTACAAATAATTGAGAAAAAAGGTACTTTTGTATCAATTGTTAAATCAGTGTAGTATTTAACATTGTACCATTAATGATACCATTTACTAATCAAACGTATCTTCAGTTAAAAGATAAACTCACGGTAGGAAAGCCTTGGGACATGATTATTATTTTTGTATTGAATATACTCATAACCATTCCTGTTTTTATTATTGCGCACCAAAATTTAATCGATTTTAATTGGTTTTGGCATTTAGACCGAATCATTATTTTTCTACTGATTTTGGTCATCATTCAATTGGTTTTACGAGCCATGCGTCGCCTTACGTTGATTTCTATTTTTTTGTATTTGATTGTTTTAGTTTGGGGTACTGTTTTTGGAAACTACGGCTTTAAAAGTGTTTTTAATGACTACAAATACATGATTTATTTCATGTCTGAAAATGCCAACCCGCAAGATATTATTATATCAAAACTGCTTCCATTTCCCAACAAGTCTAAAGTGGAAAAAGCCATCGAATTTGAAAACCCAAGAGTGCGCAATTTTGCTTTAATGGCAACTACCAAGCACTTTAGAGAGGTTCGCGGATTTAAGGACTATTCAACGCTAATAAATTGCTTTGCTGTTTTTAAAGAAATCAATTCGCGTTGGAATTATGTGAGTGATCCTAAAGGTAAAGATTACATCGCTAGAGCATCTGAATCGTTGCTATACTTATCTGGCGATTGTGACGATCATTCCATTCTTATGGCAGCCTGTATCAAATCGATTGGAGGCACACCCCGATTGATTCATACAAACGGACACATTTATCCCGAAATATTAATTGGAAACAAAAAAGACTTCGAACGAGTAAATTACATCATTCAAGAAATACTTTTCAAAGAAGAAGTACAAAATCAGGCATTGCATTATCATATCGATGAATACCATCAAATATGGTTGAATTTGGATTATACGGCGCACTATCCAGGCGGACCTTTTATGGATGAAGTCATTTTGGGTGCGTTGACTTTATACTAAAAACCCACCTAATTTACTAATCAAACTAGATGGGTTTATGGATGGGAATGTAATCAAATTAGTTCACAATCATCTTTTTGGTTGCAATTTCTTGACCATTTGAAATCAAACTGTACAAATACATTCCTTTTTGTAGTGAGGACGATTCGATAGTAACTTCCCCTCTTTGGTTGGTTAACTTGAACTCACGCACCGTTTGTCCGTTTAAATTCAGTATCAATAGCGAGGCATCTGTCTCCATTTGAGGCAATGAATATTCGATAACCGTTGAAGTTTTGAATGGATTTGGCGTATTTTGTCCTAAATAATAACCATTGGCTTGAATGGCCTCCAATTCGCTTTGCGTGAAACTTTTTTGGTTATTCACGACATAGGTTTTTTCCGCTTTTTCAAGCTGACTTTTTAGTGTTTCCACTTCAGAAGATAATTCTTTAACCGACTGTGTCAAAACCGATATCAAACCAATGTAATTCACCGCTTTGGTAGTCGTAGTACCAACTTGTTCGTTTTTATCATTAAAAGTAGGATGAACCATATCGATAACTAATTCTGGAAAAACTTTTTCTAGTTCTTGAGCAAGAAAGCCATGCTGTAATGTGGAAGGTAAGTTTAAGTTGGTCTTTTTGGAATCATCTATGAAATTGTAGGTAACTGGGTTAAGTTGGTTTAGTTTTTCGATAGCTGTTTCTTCTTTTTTAACATCTTTTTTCAATTTTGAATCAGAGCCAATGAAACTGGTTGTTGCAAAAATATGTCCATCAAAAAAACCAGCAAAATTTCCTGTTGGTCCAGCTCCAGTAGCTTGCGTACCTGAGGCATTCGTATAGATTCCGTAATTGATACTT
>CAZAJH010000233.1:0-3241 GCA_964485385.1 uncultured Flavobacterium sp. | reverse complement strand
GCCTGCCAAAGTAATGGATTTGGGTGTTCAAGAAGGGTTATTACGTTCGATATACACTGCTCACAATGGGGTGTATCGGATGAGTGCGGATATGGCTGACTTGGTGGAAACCTCAAATAATATTGCTAGAGTAGTGGTAAAAGATGGCGAACTATCCATTCAAAATTTAACCCGTTCTTCTGTTGAAAGTTCAAAGTTTGATCTGGCCAATGCCTTACGTTCGGCTTACGAACTGTTTGGTTGTGAAGTAGAATTCTCGGGTAGTTATCCCGGATGGACGCCCAACGTTCAATCGGAAATATTGGATTTGTTGGTCAAAATTTACGAAAAACAAAACGGTACAAAACCCAATGTGGTGGCTTGTCATGCTGGTTTGGAATGTGGGATTCTTGGTACGAATTACCCCGGAATGGACATGATTTCGTTTGGACCAACGATTCACGGTGCGCACAGCCCTGATGAACGAGCAAGTATTTCTTCCTCACAAAAATTCTGGAAGTTTTTCCTAGAAATTTTAGCGAATATTCCAGTGAAAAAATAGTTTACCGTCACAGTTTTCAGTATAACCTCGTTTAGAAATGAACGAGGTTTTTTTAATTTTAAGCTGCTGGCGAATGGAATGCTTCCAACAATAAATCATTCAAGGCCAGAATTGTGTAGCGATAAAGAAAAAGATTTAGGTTAGTTTATAGTCACGTTAACTGAAAATACTTTTTTGGTTTTGATGGACAGAAAGTCAATATAAAAAACGAGCTAAGACAAGATGTAGTGATGTTGCGGTTATTTTTTCTCTTTTGATTGTCGTTTCATTAGGTAACTATCACCTGTTTCCTTTTTATTTTGCTGACCTAAGATTACAATTTGTAAGGTACTGTCGTTGTCTTTTTGGTAGCGGATTTTTTTTGGATAGTCGTGTTTTTTGTTTTCAAAAACCAATAAGCTGTCGTTGTCTTCAATCAAACGATAGGAAACCGGTTGATTGCCGTTTTCCCCTTTTACGGTTGAGGTATAAATCAGCAAATCATTGTCTTGCATGAGTTGCATGGTCTCAAAATGGATGGTGTCTTTTTCTCCTTTGATGTACAAGGTTTGCCCTGTATACGTGCTGTCATCAAGTGGCTGCCAAGTTTCGGTGAGTACGCCCAAACTGTCTTCGGTTTGCCAATTGCCAATTAACCAGTGGGCTTTGTACAATTCTTCAAACAAGATTTCATTACCAAACTCGTCGTATTTTTTACACGAATGCAAAAAAAACAAAACGCTTGCAATAGCTACAATAGAGATTCTTTTCATTCTGATTTATTTCTACACAATAGTATGAATAAAGTTTGACTTGCACAATTACTTGCTACGCTTCATGGGGAAATCTACGGCAGTTTCTTTTCCGTTTTGGGTACCATAAATTGTAGCAAAAATACTATCCTTAGCTATTTTAGTATACTTAATTTTGTTGGGAAAATCATGTTTAGGGTTTTCAAAAACCAATTGGTTATCGGTTGATTGAGTCAAATAAAACGAAACGGGTTTTTCTTTGTTTTGATCGCGAACGGAAACAATGTAAAATAAACTATCCTTACGCGCTACAAGTTCTACTTTTTCATAAAAAACGGTGTCTTTGCCCACTGTAGTAAAGCTTTCCGCAAAAAGAACACTGTCGTTTTTTTGGGTCCAAATTTCCCTTGAGTCGGATTCTTGGGTTACATTTTCCCATTTGCCCAGCAGCCATTTGGCTTGCTCAAGTTGAGGGTATTTCTTCTTGGTTTTGATTCCAAATACTTCAATCTGGGATTCGTTTTTACAGGAAGAAACCAAAAACAATACAGCGAAAAGACTTAACAACAGTTTTTTAGCAATCATAATCGTTCGTTTTTAAGATATACAATATTATGAAAATTATAGCAACTAGCCCTGATGGAAGCGAAAATCCTTTTTGTCCCTTTTTCGGGGCAAAAAGATTGCAGCGTACAGCAGGAAATAGCTTCTAAAAAAAATAAAATAAATTCTAATATTTTGACTAAATTTGCACACTTTTAAAAAAGAGAGCCCATACCATGTTAGAGCGATTACAATATGTAAAACAACGTTTCGACGAAATCTCGGACTTGATTATTCAACCCGATGTGATTGCCGACCAGAAACGTTATGTGCAATTAAATCAAGAATACAAAACCTTAAAAGCATTGATGGAAAAGCGCGATGAGCTTATCAATGTAACTGGAAATATAGAAGAAGCCAACGAAATTTTAGCCGATGGCTCAGATGCCGAGATGGTGGAAATGGCCAAAATGCAACTCGATGAGGCCAAAGAGCGTTTGCCACAATTGGAAGAAGAAATCAAATTTATGTTGATACCCAAAGACCCAGAAGATGCCAAAAACGTCATGGTGGAAATTCGTGCTGGAACGGGAGGAGACGAAGCGTCCATTTTTGCAGGCGATTTGTACCGCATGTATACCAAATACTGTGAAGGTCGCGGCTGGAGAACGTCGGTAGTGGATATGAATGAAGGAACGTCGGGCGGTTTCAAAGAAATCATTTTTGAAGTGACAGGCGAAGACGTATATGGAACTTTGAAATTTGAAGCGGGTGTTCACCGGGTACAACGCGTGCCGCAAACCGAAACACAAGGTCGTGTACATACTTCGGCAGCCACAGTAATGGTGTTGCCCGAAGCTGAAGAATTTGACGTACAGATTGATATGAACGATGTGCGTATCGACTTTTTCTGTTCATCTGGACCAGGCGGACAGTCGGTAAATACCACCAAATCAGCGGTTCGTATGACCCACATTCCAACTGGGTTGGTGGCGCAATGTCAGGACGAGAAATCACAGCACAAAAACAAAGACAAAGCCCTCACTGTATTGCGTTCGCGTTTGTACGAATTGGAATTAGCCAAGAAGCAAGACGAAGATGCCAAGAAACGCAATTCGCAAGTGAGTAGCGGCGACCGTTCGGCCAAAATCCGTACTTATAATTATGCGCAAGGACGAATCACCGATCACCGCATTGGATTGAGTATCTTTGATTTAGATGGGTTTATGAACGGAAATATTCAAAAAATGATCGACGAGTTACAGCTCGTTTCGAATACCGAAAAACTCAAAGAGAGCGAAGTTTTTTAAGAAGACAATCGAAAATAAAAAGAGATGCTGAACTAAGGTTTGGCATTTTTTTTTGGAGCGATAGGTATGGGCTTTCTTGTAATCCTTATTCCCGCCTTCCGTCATGCGCGGCATTT
>CAZAJH010000232.1:0-3253 GCA_964485385.1 uncultured Flavobacterium sp. | reverse complement strand
TTCAACTCGATTTCGATTTCGGGTTACCACATGCAAGAAGCGGGAGCTACCGCCGATATTGAATTGGCTTATACTTTAGCCGACGGTTTGGAATACATCAGAACAGGCTTGGCTGCTGGTATGAAAATTGACGACTTTGCTCCTCGCCTTTCCTTCTTTTGGGCCATCGGAATGAACCATTTTATGGAAATCGCCAAAATGCGCGCTGGGCGAATGTTATGGGCCAAATTGCTGAAACAGTTCAACCCACAAGACGAAAAATCATTAGCCTTACGCACACATTGTCAAACGTCGGGCTGGAGTTTAACCGAACAAGATCCATTCAATAATGTAGCTCGAACTTGTATTGAAGCGGCGGCAGCTGCCTTTGGAGGAACACAATCGCTTCACACCAATGCCCTAGACGAAGCCATCGCATTACCCACCGATTTCTCGGCTCGAATTGCCCGAAACACACAAATTTTCCTCCAGGAAGAAACTAAAATTTGCAAAACGGTCGATCCGTGGGCTGGAAGCTATTATGTAGAAAGCTTAACCAATGAAATTGCACAAAAAGCTTGGGCATTGATTGAAGAAGTGGAATCGTTAGGCGGAATGACCAAAGCGATTGAATCGGGCATTCCGAAACTTCGCATCGAAGAAGCAGCCGCGCGTAAACAAGCGCGTATCGATAGCGCACAAGATATTATTGTGGGCGTCAATAAATACCGTTTGGAAAAAGAAGATCCGCTCCAAATTTTGGATGTAGATAATGATATGGTGCGCAAACAACAAATTGAGCGTTTGAATCAAATAAAAGCTACTCGGAATACTACTAAAGTTCAAGAGAGCTTGGCAAATTTAACCGAATGTGCTAAAAACTCTAATGGAAATTTATTAGATTTGGCAGTAGAAGCAGCCCGAAACCGAGCCACATTGGGAGAAATCAGTGATGCACTCGAGGCCGTTTTCGGACGTTATAAAGCACAAATCAGATCATTTAGCGGCGTGTACAGTAAAGAAATTAAAAACGACGAAAGCTTTGAAAAAGCAAAACAATTGGCCGATGCCTTTGCCCAAAAAGAAGGTCGTCGCCCACGCATTATGATTGCTAAAATGGGACAAGACGGACACGATCGCGGAGCCAAAGTAGTGGCCACAGGTTACGCAGATGTTGGCTTTGACGTGGATATTGGTCCGCTATTCCAAACGCCACAAGAAGCCGCCAAACAAGCCGTTGAAAATGACGTACACATTTTGGGTGTTTCCTCATTGGCTGCTGGTCACAAAACATTAGTGCCTCAAGTCATCGAAGAACTCAAAAAGTATGGTCGCGAAGACATTATGGTGATTGTGGGCGGTGTAATCCCAGCGCAAGATTACCAATTCTTATTCGACTCAGGCGCAGTTGCCGTTTTTGGTCCAGGAACCAAAATCAGCGATGCGGCGATTAGTATTTTGGAGGTGTTGCTGGAGGACTAGTTTACAGTCGCAGTCGCAATTTTTTAGTAATTGAATACATTAAATAACACAGACAGTAATGTCGGTGTTTTTTTTTAGAAGCGAGTAGCTTGGGCATTCTTGTATTCCATTTTCCTGCTCTTGGCAGTCGCTTTAACTTGTTTGGTCACAAGTTAAGAGCTCCAACAAGGCCGCGATCAGGGCTAAAAAGGAAACGTATGGAGAAAAGGCAAAATGGTTCAGACGTCTTTCTTTAAACCAAACCTTTCGCTATCTTTGAACTATGAACCGCAACACTCAAACACTCCAAAATTGGAACTTACTCGCACAAGCCTACCAAGACAAATTCATGGCAATGGATTTGTACAACGCTACTTACGACCAGTTTTGTGAAGCGATTACCAAAGACGAGGCACGCATTTTAGAATTAGGTTGTGGCCCGGGAAACATTACAAAATACCTTTTGGATCAAAAACCAAACTACTCCATTTTGGCTACTGATACAGCGCCAAGTATGATTGCTTTGGGAAAAATCAACGTTCCAAAAGCACAATTTCAGTTGTTGGATGTACGCGATATGTTGGCACTAAACCAAACTTTTGATGCCATTTTAGGCGGATTTGTAGTTCCGTATTTGAATACAAAAGAAACCGAACAATTCATAGCCGATAGTTACCAAATGCTTAATGATAATGGCATTTTGTATTTCAGTTGCATCGAAAAGGAAACTGCCTATTCCGAAACGCAAACCAGTAGCGATGGAAAAGTGACTATGGAAGTCAATTACCATGAAGCTTCTTATTTGCTGGCCTCACTAGAGAAAAACAACTTTCACTTACTTTCCCTTTTTAGAGTGGATTATCCCAAACCTAATGGAACGAACGATGTTCATTTGGTTATTATTGCAAAAAAATTACAACCCTAAGAAATTCAGGTATTTATACGTTATCTAAAGACTGATTAACTACCTAATTTTGATGAACACTAAAGAGTATTCATCATGAACAATCAAATTACTATTGGTAGTGAATCAGACGCTACAACTTCTCGAGCCATTGGTGATGGTATCGCTATGCAATTGGCTTCTATAACTTACTGTTCTACATCCGGAAATTTAGAACAAACTTTTAAGTACTACTTCCCAACATGGCAATTGGCTTGGCAACCGACCGAATCTGTGGGCGGAAATTTTGCATTTATTGCTTTCAATGGCGTACAGTACGTAATTGCAATTCGTGGCTCTGTACTCAATTTTTCCTGGACAGCATTTGAAAATTGGTTTGAGGATGATTTCAACATCTTCATACAAACACAATGGAATTACACCAATCAAAGCGGTATAAACCCAATGATTTCGCAAGGTGCCGCCGACGGATTGGACAACTTAACCTTGCTGGTGAATGACAAAGGCGAAACCATGCTCGATTTCTTACTGAAATATGCCATTCCAAACAACAAATTTCTTTGTGTCACAGGGCACAGTTTGGGTGGTAATCTAGCTACTGTATATGCACTTTGGTTAAAATATCAAATTGAAGTAGTATACAAACAGAAAAGTCCTTCTATTTTCTCGGTATTGACTTTTGCTGCACCTACTTCATGGAACAAAGACTTTGCCGAATTATTTAATAACGCCTTCACCAACAGTTGGAGGTATTTCAACCAATTGGATATTGTACCGTTTTCGGCTTGCTCAATTTTAGGATTAAAAAACCTATTCCCATCACCCGGCCCACAAGCTGATTTTGTTTTGAAAGCTTTATTTGATTCTACTAATCTAGCGATTGAAACTTCTGAAGGAATTTACAATTCC
>CAZAJH010000231.1:0-3297 GCA_964485385.1 uncultured Flavobacterium sp. | reverse complement strand
AATCAATTGAGGTTAATGATTGCATCGCTTCAACAGCTTTTGGCCCTTGAATTGCTAACAAGGAGTAATCATCTGATAAATTGCGCATATCCACACCCAAATCGTTATGAGCAGCAATCCAATTCCAATCTTTTTCGATGTTTGAAGCATTAACTACCAACAAATATTGGTTGTCTTTGAGGCGGTAAACAATCAAATCATCCACAATTCCACCTTCTTTGTTAGGTAAACACGAATATTGTGCTCTTCCTATTTCCAAAACCGATGCATCGTTTGATGTCACTTTTTGAATCAAAGCCAGCGCGTTTTCACCTGATAACAAAAATTCGCCCATGTGAGACACATCAAAAACACCAACGCCGTTTCGAACGGTTTCATGTTCAACAGTAACTCCTTCGTATTGTACGGGCATGTTAAATCCAGCAAACGGAACCATTTTTGCTCCTAAACTTTCGTGAATGTGCGATAAAGCAGTATTTTTCATTTGAATTGAATAAAATTAAAGGTGCTAATTTATTCAAAAAAACGCTACAGATAATGCCAATTTACAATAAAATTTATTCTTTTTTTAAAATGCCAACTCGCTATCCAATTTGAATATTTACCTACCTTTGTAAAAAAGTCATTATGCCACGAATTTTAGCTATTGATTATGGGATGAAACGCACGGGAATTGCTGTTACAGATGAGTTGCAAATTATTGCCTCGGGTTTAACAACGGTTCCTTCTTCGGATGTTATTCCCTTTTTGAAAGATTATTTTGCCAACGAAAAAGTGGTAAAAGTTCTTGTCGGTGAACCCAAACAAATGAACGGACAACCCTCAGAAAGTGCTGAAATAGTTGCGCAATTTGTGGAACGCTTTGTACGTGAATTTCCAGAAATGAAGTTGGAGCGCGTAGACGAACGATTCACCTCGAAAATGGCTTTTCAGTCGATGATTGATAGCGGATTGAAAAAGAAACAGCGTCAAAACAAAGCCTTGATTGACGAAATTGCAGCTACAATTATGTTGCAAGATTATTTGACCCGAAAAATGATTTGAGATGAAAACACCAACGGAAAAGGTCGATGTCATTTTGATTGGCGCTGGAATCATGAGTGCTACTTTGGGTGTGTTACTCAAAGAGTTGAATCCAGCTCTTCAAATCATCATTTACGAGCGATTGAATCAACCGGCATTAGAGAGTTCTTCGGCGTGGAACAATGCAGGAACTGGACATTCGGCTTTTTGTGAACTCAATTATACACCTCAAAATGCAGATGGAACCATCAATACCCAAAAAGCCATCAAAATTGCAGAGAATTTTGAAGTTTCAAGACAATTTTGGAGTTATTTGATTGCCGAGAAAAAAATCAATAATCCACAGGAATTTATTCATGCTATTCCGCATTTGAGCGTCGTTTTTGGTCAGGAAAATGTTGATTACCTAAAAAAACGATTTGTGGCGCTTCAAAAGGAAATACTGTTTTCTGAACTACAGTTTTCAGAGGATAAGGAGCAGTTAAAAGAATGGATGCCGTTGGTGATGCAAAACAGAAAGGATAACGAACCAACAGCAGCTACTTTTATGCACGACGGAACCGATGTAGACTTTGGTGTTTTAACACAAAAAATGTTGCATTATCTTGCCCAACAAGAAGGTGTACAGTTGTTGTGTAATCACGAGGTACGAAAATTAAAGCAAAAAAAGGATGGCGTTTGGCGTTTGAAAATCAAAGATTTGCATTCCAAGGATAAGATAAAATCAAAAGCTCATTTTGTTTTTATTGGAGCTGGTGGAGCGTCTTTGTTGTTATTGGATAAAGCCGAAATCAAAGAGGGTGAGGGTTACGGTGGATTTCCGGTCAGCGGGCAGTGGTTACAATGTACCAACGAAGCTATCATTGAACAGCATCAGGCCAAAGTATATGGAAAAGCGAGAGTTGGATCGCCACCTATGTCGGTTCCGCATTTGGATACGCGCATTATCAATGGTAAAAAAGAGTTGTTATTTGGACCTTTTGCTGGATTTTCGACCAAATTTTTAAAGAATGGTTCGTATTTGGATTTAATCAAATCTATTGAATTCGATAACATCAAACCGATGTTGTATGCGGGTTGGAATAATATTCCGTTGACGAAATACCTGATTGAACAAGTTTTACAATCAAACGAAGCCCGAATAGAAGCACTAAAAGAGTATTTTCCGGACGCTCGAGCTGAAGATTGGGTTTTACTCGAAGCGGGTCAGCGTGTTCAGGTTATCAAACGCGATGAGGATGAAGGCGGAATACTTGAATTTGGTACCGAAATTATTCACGCTGCAGATGGCAGTTTGGCTTGTTTACTTGGTGCTTCGCCCGGAGCTTCTACAGCTGTAACGGCTATGTTAGAGGTTTTAACGAGCTGTTTTCCGAATCTGATTCAAAATCCTAATGGACAAGAGAAACTAAAAACTATGATTCCGTCTTATGGCCAATCGCTAAACAAACAAGCGGAATGGAATACCAAAGTGAAACAATTTGTACGCTCTACTTTGCAATTGTAATCGGTTTTGATGTATACTAAAATACGATAACATTCGTTTTTCATCAGTAATTATCCCAATTTTTGATTACTTTTGCCGAATAATTTCAGAATAGTATAAAATGATACTTCCTATTTACGGTTACGGAGAACCTGTTTTACGAAAAGTGGCAGAAAACATTACGCCCGATTATCCCAATTTAAAAGAGTTGATTGATAATATGTTTGATACCATGTACAATGCCTATGGCTTAGGATTGGCGGCTCCTCAAATTGGTTTAGCCATTCGTTTGTTTGTCATTGATACGGAACCATTGAGCGATAGCGAAAATCTAACTCCAGCCGAAGTAGAACAACTCAAAAATTTTAAAGAGGTTTTTATCAATGCTACTATGTTGAAGGAGGAAGGTAAAGAATGGGCGTTTAATGAGGGCTGTTTAAGTATACCCGAAATAAGAGAGGATGTCTATCGAAATGAGCAAATTACAATTGAGTATTTCGACCAAAACTTTACCAAAAAAACAGCTACATTCAATGGTTTGATTGCGCGTGTCATTCAACACGAATACGATCACATTGAAGGCGTTTTGTTTACCGATAAAATTGCTCTGCTAAAGAAAGCACTGATCAAAAAGAAGTTGCAAAACATCATGGAAGGCAAGTTTCGACCAGATTACCGAATGAAATTAGCGAATCTTAAGAAATAGCTTAGTCGTAAGTTGAAAGTCAAAAGTAGAAAGAAAAACTTTGTAACTTTCGACTTTTGACTTTCGACTTTTAAAATTTAAA
>CAZAJH010000230.1:0-3334 GCA_964485385.1 uncultured Flavobacterium sp. | reverse complement strand
TTTTTACAAAACGGATACTAAAATTGGATTTGGCAAGGGAGTAAAAACCATTGCAATTGCAGCCAATGGCGGTAACAAAGTAGTGCAAATAAACAAAGACACTGGCGATGATAACGCCGATGAATCGGAGATGAAATTTGATTTTGACTTTGATTCAGACGAAAACGATGATGTAATTACATGGGATGGAAATACCGCATCAGAATCGAAAATTGTGATTAAAAAAAACGGTAAAAAACCAGTGGTTATTGTAAACGGAAAAGTAATAGAAGGTAATGAAGCTATTAAATTAGAGGAACTGGAAAAATTAGGAGCCATAGGCGAAGGCTATGCTTATCACTACGATGATGATGTGAATGTATTTACCAACATCGATATCGATAAAATAGCTAACGATGCTTTTGAAAATGTTCGCATTCAGCTGAAAGAACTAACACCCGAAATCAAAGCGCAAATCATCAAAGAAATGGATGAAGCAAAACGACAAATGAAAGCATCGCGCAGTAAAATGAAAGCCGAAATAGCTAGAGTACAAAGCGAAATTGAGCCTGAATTAGAGAAAGCCAAAGCTGAAATGGAACAAGCTCGTGCCGAAATGATGCAAGCCAGAGCTGATATGGAGAAAGCCAAAGCAGAGTTGGAAAAAGCGAAATCCGAAATGAAGAATAAGTAAAAAAGTTAAAAAATTGTCAATCTATTTTACTGAATATAATCTCTTTATAAATTTGTTTTTAAATTAATCAATGTATAACCAAAAGAATAAAATGCAATGAAAACAACTGTTAGAAAATTTGCCTTACTAATACCGATACTGACAACAGTACTCTTTTTTCAGGTAGATGGTTGGTCACAAGACAAAAAATCATTTTCATGGAGTGACTCTTCTTCGGCCAATGACAACATTGTGATGACATGGAACAAAAACACTCCCGAAAGCGAGATGAAAGACGACATCAAAGCGTTGGCTGAAAAAGGAATAACTATAAAATACTCGGGAGTAAAGCGCAATTCTAAAGATGAAATTACTGCTATTAAAGTGGAATACAGTGACCGAAAAGGTAATAAAGGTAAAATGGAATTGGAGAATCAGAGTCCGATTAATACCATTAAATTTTTTAAAATAGACGATCAAATCGGTTTTGGAGAACCAAACAATTCCTCTAATGGCTTTGGCATCAGTCCGTTTAATGGATTTGCTGGTGGCGATAGTTTCATGAAACAATTCAATCTTGATAACATACCTGGAATGCAAAGCTTTAATTTTAGTTTTCCTGATGGCGAAGGTATGGGCAAATCCAAATCGAAAATCATGATCCAAAAAGACGGCAGAAAACCATTGGTAATAGAAGATGGAGAAGTAACTGAAGGTGCTGATGAATATTCGCAAGAAGAAATTGATGAAATCAAAAAGAACTATAAGGTAGAATCGACCGATGGCAATAGTAGAAGTTATAATTTTAATTTCAACTCTGATTCTGATGATGACATCAAAAAGCAATTTGAGAGAATGCGTCAAGAAATGAATAAGATGAACGGTTCGTCTGAAAAAGATAATGACGTGAAAGAAATAGAAAAAACAACCGAAGAAATGATTAAGGCCAAAGAAGAAATGATAAAAGCCAAAGAAGAAATGGAAAAAGCAAAAAAGGAATTGGACAAGGCCAAATCAGCTATGAAGACACAAAAAATTTAGAGTTAGATTATTTATACAGATGAAAAGACCGTTTTTGAGCGGTCTTTTTTATTTTTGCAAGAAAAAAGGATGTACCCATTACTTGCCCGACTCAACAAACTAATCTTGCCCAGTTTTTCGAAACAACAATTGGATTTAAGCAAAGCCAAAAAATGGCAATTGGCCATTATTGGTTGGCGCTACTACGTTACAACACGCGCTTTGAATAACTAATTTTGGAATTAAATACGGAGGGAAAGTTGGCGCTGTATACTTATATTTTAGTAAATCATCGCCGCAAAAATTGGATGGTTTCCGAGTTTTTCTCTTCCCTTCAAAAACGACAATTCCATCAAGAAATTTACCTGAATAATCTCGCCACCAAGCTGTTCGACCAATTCACAAACGGCTTTTGCAGTTCCACCAGTAGCCAAAACATCATCGTGAATAAGCACTTTGTCGCCTTTTTCGATAGCATCAATATGGATTTCAAGCGAATCGGAACCGTACTCCAAATCATATGAGGCCGAAATGGTGGTGTAAGGCAATTTTTTGGGCTTGCGAACCGGAACAAACCCGGCATGGAGTTCCTCTGCCAACAGCATGCCGAAGAAAAAACCTCGGCTTTCCACACCAATTACTTTATCAATTTTTTGGTTGGAAAGTTCAGAAAGCAAAATAGCTAGCGTTTCTTTTCGTGCTTGCGGATTATTGAGTAATGGCGTGATGTCTTTGAAACCAATTCCGGGCTTTGGAAAATCTTGAATATCACGGATGTATTTTTTGAGTGGCATATTTTTTTATTTTTATACAAGTTTTGGTTTGCAAGTTACACAATAATGTCTATATTTGCACCCACAAAAAAGGCCTCGTGGCGCAACTGAATAGCGCATCTGATTACGGCTCAGAAGGTTACAGGTTTGAATCCTGTCGAGGTCACAAAAGCCCTGCAATTGCAGGGCTTTTTTTATTTTTATTACCTCAAAAACTACTCACTACAACTTTTTCATCTCCAAATTCGATATCACTTCCATTTTTAATGACCAAAAAGCGTCATTTGGTTTATAATTAATAAAATAAATTTTATGAAAAAATATCTAATACCTTTCGTAGTCATCTTATCGCTTGCTTCTTGTATACCTCCGGGTAAGTTAAGTGAGGCCTTGGATGCCAATAGTTTACTTAGTAGTAAGTATGACACATTAAAAAATAAAATGTCTGATACAGTGGCTAATCTTACAGTTAGCTTAACAGTATTAAAATCGAATCTAAATAGCTTAAAAGACAGTGTTAGTTATTATCGTGCATTAGCATCTAAACCTCCTGTGATTACTGAGGGAGATGTGTTTTTAAATCAAATGTTAGGACTCTCCTTGCTTAGCAAATCAGAGTTAGCAGGTATTAAAACCACTAAAGGTCAAAATGGCGGGGATCATCTTTGGTTAGATAGCTTTAAAGCAGATATGAAAAAGTATACGGCTGCAGATGCTGATGTTAAATTGAACAAAGGGTATGTATTTATAGATGTTTCTGATAAAATCTTATTTAATAGTAGTAGTTACACGCTTACAAAAAAATCAAAACAAGTATTAACCACTATTGCTGGTTTATTACAAGCACAACCCGATTTAACCTTTATGATTGAAGGGCACACGGATAGCA
>CAZAJH010000229.1:0-3342 GCA_964485385.1 uncultured Flavobacterium sp. | reverse complement strand
GTGTATCGGGACAATATAGATCAGATAGAAGGCGTTTTGTTTGTAAAAGATTTGATTCCGCATATCCATAAAAAAGAATTTGATTGGAAAAAGTTGATCCGCGAACCTTTTTTTGTGCCTGAAAATAAGAAGCTTGACGATTTGTTGAAAGATTTTCAATCAATGAAAAGTCACTTGGCCATTGTGGTTGATGAATACGGTGGAACCTCTGGAATAGTTTCTTTGGAGGATGTTATTGAAGAGATTGTGGGCGATATTAGCGACGAATTTGATGACGATGATATTCACTATTCAAAGATTGATGATAAAAACTATGTTTTTGAAGGAAAAATTAACCTCAAAGATTTCTTCCGTGTGATTGACGCCGACGAATCGTTGTTTGAAGAACACAAAGGTGAAGCCGAAACATTAGCTGGATTTATCCTTGAAATTGTGGGGAATTTTCCAAAAAGAAGACAAAAAATACCGTTTGAAAATTACCTATTTACCATTGAAGCTGTAGATAACAAACGCATAAAACAAATAAAAGTAACCCTCAATGAATAAACCTTTTGTAGCCAAATTAACTTTTTTAGCCCTTGTTTTTGGAACATTATTCTCTGGTTGTAAAGACGATGTTTTGCCTAAACCGAAGAGCCAATTGCGGTTGGAATATCCCATAGCCGACTACACTAAATTTGAAAACAATTGCCCTTTTTCGTTCAGTAAAAATACCGACGCAATCATCAAAGAAGACGGTAATTGTGGCTTTAGTATCACCTATCCAAAAATGAAAGCCACCATTTATTTGACTTACAAAAGTATTAATGGCAATCTAAAAACCTTGTTGCGCGATGCCCAAAAACTGACCTACGAGCACGTCATTAAGGCCGACGATATTACAGAACAGCCCTTTTTAAATAGCGATAAAAAAGTATACGGCATGTTTTATCAAGTAGGCGGCAATGCGGCCACGAATGCTCAATTTTATGCAACCGATAGTTTGCGGCATTTTGTTACAGGTTCCGTTTATTTTTATGCCAAACCCAATTTCGATTCGATTATGCCTGCCGCGAGTTACATCAAAAACGACATGCAAACCTTGATGGAAACGCTAGAATGGAAATAAAAAAAGGAGCTACAAGAGCTCCTTCACCTTTTATATTTAGTAAGCTTACGCTTTGTTAGCCAATTTTACATCAGAGGCCTTGTACGATTTTCCATCAGCGGTAGACTCGATTGCTTTGACCAAATCATCTGGCGTTAACACATCCAAATCAAAATTAACAGTTGCCTCTTTTTTATCAAAATCAACTTTAGCCTGTTGTACACCATTCATGTCGGCTAATTTTTCTTCAATGGCTTTTGCACAACCAACAGCGCAGGTCATTCCTTCTATATGAATGGTAGCGGTTTCGGGGCTTTTGGCCACAGCGATTTCTTTTTTTGCTGAAACTTCTTCTTTCGGGGCACTTGCCGTGTCTTTACATCCAGTAAAAAAACCCGATAGTAAAACTAGTGTTAAAATATAATTTGCAACTTTCATAATCAAATACAATTTTAATTTGAGAGAGATGGATTGATTTCCATTACAAAAATACTACTTTTAGTAAATGACAATTCATAAAATTATGTCAAATTTGCAACTCAAAACCAACTACTATGAAATCTGACACACTAAAATGGCTTTTGTTGGGCGTTTTAGCACTCATCTGGGGAAGTTCTTTCATCTTAATTAAAAAAGGATTGGTCGGTTTATCGCCGCTGCAGTTGGGTTCGTTGCGAATTGTATTCTCGGCTTTGTTTTTACTTATTATTGGTTTGAAAAGTATTACGCAAATCAAACAGCACCAGTGGAAGTATATTGCTTTGACCTCGTTGTTTGGCACGTTCATTCCTGCTTTTTTATTTGCTATTGCACAAACTCAAATTAGCAGTTCCGTGAGTTCGATTTTGAATTCACTCACTCCTTTAAATACGCTCATTCTGGGTGGAATTGCCTTCGGATTACGTTTTAAGCGCACTCAAATCTGGGGTGTGATTATTGGTTTATTCGGTACGCTATTACTTATCATAAACGGCGCTATACATCACCCAAATCAAAATTATTGGTATACTACTTTAGTGTTAATTGCTTCGATTTGTTATGCTACAAACGTCAATTTATTAAAAAAATATTTGTCGGATGTAAAACCCTTGAGTATTACCACTGGCAATTTTGTGGTGATGTTAGTTCCCGCGTTGATAGTACTTTTATCTACTGATTTTATAACCGTTGTAGAAAAGGTTGAAGTACAACACTCCATGCTTTTCATCATGATTTTGGGCGTTGTGGGAACCGGAATTGCTAATATTATTTTCTTTAGATTAATACAAATTTCATCCCCTGTTTTTGCTACATCTGTTACTTACTTAATTCCAGTTGTAGCCTTCTTCTGGGGATTGTTGGATGGTGAAATGCTAACACCTGTTCAATTTACTGGTGCGT
Organism: uncultured Flavobacterium sp.; assembly: GCA_964485385.1. Lineage (GTDB taxonomy): Bacteria > Bacteroidota > Bacteroidia > Flavobacteriales > Flavobacteriaceae > Flavobacterium. Next base: position 875 of record CAZAJH010000229.1, on the reverse strand, counting down.
TTATCATTTTGATTGGCGTGTATTTGTCGAGTAAGAAATAGTTTTCAGTGATCAGTAATCAGTGATCAGTGGTCAGTGGTCAGTGGTCAAAATAAAAAACCGCTCCAGATTAATGAAGCGGTTTTGGTAGTACATGTATTTCTTTACTTATTGAAAATCGGCATCCGAAACACCTTCGTTGATTTTCACTTCGTTCATTTTGAAGTTCAATTCAAAACCTTGGTTCATTGTTACTTCATGTGGAATTTTAACTCCTTTTACTTCTTTGTAATCTCCAAAATTAGTAGTAACTGTCATTTTCTGATCGCCTCTTTCAACTGTTTTAGCCTCTCCTAATTTAAGTCCGGATTTCACATCGTAATACAAATTCGTTTTTCCATTCTTAATAACATAAGCTTCGGTTCCGTTCATTGGCTCAATTCCGTCTAAAACCAAATCTGTTTTTTTCAACAAATTCAACTCATCAAAAGTATTGGCTGTAGCTCTTCGTTCGGCCAACTCTTCTGGAGTTAAGTCTTTTCTTTGGCCTTGTTGCACAGAGTAACCTCCTTTGTCATTCACCACTTGTTTAGACAATTCACCCATGCCTTCCATTTCAATTTTCATCAACATTTGTCCTTTGGCATCTTTTTTAGAAGTAAATTTTAATGGTGCAGGTGCTTGTGGAATCGTAGCTGTACCAGAAACCGACAACGTTTTTACAGCAGTAACGGCTTTCTCACCACCGATAGCATTGATGTAATTATCCAAAACTGTTTTGGCTGTAACGCCAGCCGGAACTGCTTTTTTAAGAGCTGGTTTTTCTACTGGGTTTCCAAATTTGTCGTAATAGAACATTGGAATTTTTAATTTCTCTAAAGCTGGAATTACTTCAG
>CAZAJH010000228.1:0-3373 GCA_964485385.1 uncultured Flavobacterium sp. | reverse complement strand
AGTTATTTTTTCTATTCCTGCTGGGATTGGCGTTTTTTATTTTTGTTGGTATTTTCCACTTTGTTAGACTATTATTCCGGACTCAAAATTGGTAATGCTACCACCCAACAACAAAAAAAAGCATGGTTGTGGATTAGTATTTCTATCAATTTGGGTTTTTTAGCGGTTTTTAAGTATTGCGATTTTTTTATCCAATCATTTGCACAAGTACTTCAAAATTTGGGTTTTAATCCGCATTTTTCCACACTAAATTTTATTTTGCCTGTAGGTATTTCGTTTTATACTTTTCACGGACTTTCCTATGTGATTGACATCTATAAAAACCGAATCCAACCCGAGAAGAATATCGTGCATTATTCTCTTTTTGTGACCTATTTTCCCTTGCTGGTTGCTGGTCCTATTGAAAGGGCGACCCATCTTTTGCCACAAATCAAAAAACCTAGAGTATTCCATTACAATCAATCGGTTCAGGGTATCCAACAAATCATTTGGGGATTATTTAAAAAAGTGGTCGTAGCTGATAATTGCGCCTTTTTTGTGAATCAAATTTTTCAAGATGCCTCGCATTTCTCTGCCACAGAACTTTGGATAGGCATGTTTTTGTTCTCTTTTCAAATTTATGGCGATTTTAGTGGTTATTCAGATATTGCGCTAGGTACCTCAAAATTGTTTGGTATCGACTTGCTCAAAAATTTTAATTTCCCCTATTTCTCCAGAGATATAGCTGATTTTTGGCGCCGTTGGCATATTTCACTTTCGTCGTGGTTCAGAGATTATGTCTACATTCCGTTGGGTGGTAGTAAAGGGAATAAACGCCAACAATTACGCAATGTCTGTATCATCTTTTTAATCAGTGGCTTTTGGCATGGAGCCAATTGGACATTTATTTTTTGGGGATTTTTGCATGCAATACTTTTTATACCGCTTTTAATTTTTAACAAAAATAGAGCGAGCTTGTCGGATGATAAGCTCGACTTGAAAGCCTATATCAAAATCATCGGAACGTTTGTAGTAGTATCTTTTGCTTGGGTGTTTTTTAGGGCTGATAACTTAACTGCAGCCTTTCATTACTTGTATAACATGTTTGATGTAAACGATTTACAGGCGAATTACTTTTACAAAAATGCCAAATACGCACTCTTGTCTGTAATTTGCGTTTTTGCTATTTCGGTGCTGCTAGTAACCGAATGGTACACGATAAAACAGCAACGACAAGAAATCAAGTGGAATAGGTATTTGGTGCTATTTTTAGTGCTTTTACTGTTTTGTATGGGAAGTTACCGCGACCAAATGAGTTTTATATATTTTCAGTTTTAAATGAAGAAATTTTTATTACATACAGCCAAATGGGGAATCATAACGTTCTTGCTTATCAATGTTTTGGCATGGTGTAACCTTTATTTTTTGAGAAATTCATCGTTTTACAAACCTAGTTTTCTAACTCACCAAATCAAAGAAACTCAATTTGATTATGTAATCATCGGCTCAAGTATTGGATTAACCTCTTTATCTTCATCTCAAATAGACAGTCTTACTCACAAGAAAGGGCTGAATCTGAGTATTGACGACACTGCCTTGTGTTCTAATTATTTGATGTTGAATCATTTTTTTAAACAAGGAAAAAAAACCAACTATTGTATTTTAGCCATTAGCCACTGGGATTTGGCGAATTCCAATCCAGAATTGAGCGATAACGATTACCGGTTTTTGCCATTTGTGGCTGAAAAATATGTGCAAGATTATTATGCCTCTATGGAAAAAGGCTACTTCAAGCCCATGTACTTGTCGCGCTATTTTCCGGCCATTGGCGTAAGTTATTACAACACAGAATTGTTTTATCCGTCGATAGTAGCGATGATGCAACCCAACAAGCGAAACCGTTTTGATGAGAAAGGAAATTATGCCTATCCTGACAATAGCAGTTTTGAGGATCAGACGGTTGAACAAACTTCGTTGCAATGGAACAATCCGTTTATCAAAAAAATTAAACATTTGTGCGACGCCAACAATACGCAATTACTTGTTTATCAAGCGCCAATATACCAAAACAAAGTGTTGAACAACAATTCCAGTTACACTTTTATCAATCATTCGACTTTATTAAAAGATAAATCTTATTTTTACGACAAGATACATTTAAATTCTACAGGCAGAAAAAAAGCGTCTGAGCAATTGGCTTTAACACTCAACCAAAATTTCTTCAAGTAATTTCAAATCATGATTGAATCACTTTTTTTTATTGTGGGTAATAAAAAGCAGAAAATTGATTTTTCATGGAAGAACGCGTTTCAAGTTGTCATCAATTTACCTCAAAAAAGCAACGCATTTGCTATTGAAATTAACTTTACAGAAACTATCATATCCTTTCGAAATCACGATTATACTTGGGTTGATTTAAAACAAAATCGAATGGCCGGGCCATGGTGTTCTAAAATAATCAAGTTACAAAACGGTAGATTCGTTCAACCCAATCAAAACATAGGAATTTGGTGCACGAATGCGCCTCATCCCAAACAACTTATTTGGAAATTCAATCCCGAATTTTCCAATCCGATTACAGCGTATACTGGAAAAAACAATACCAAAAAAATTGTAGCAGCCAATTCGGTTATAGAAATCAATAGTTTAGAATTATTGTTTGCCACTGCTGCCATTGAGCTGAGTCGTTCAAAAGTGCCTTTTTCAGCCATAGCTTGTTTTACCGATCACTGCGACTATGATACGTTAGCTAACTTACAAATACAACGTGAGTTTTTTAAAAAATTGAACCTCAAAACAACCAAAGGGTTTTTTCTGAATCATTTTTCCAAAAGGGAAGACAACGCTTCGATTGAAAACAACAAAGAAGAATTGCAAAAATGGGTCGATGATCAGCACGAACTTTGTTACCATTCGCTATCGCAATCCATCAAAAGCGAGGAACAAAGTTGGAAGGATTTTACCAATTTTAAAGCGCCATTCAAAGGTATTGCAGTATGGATTGATCACGGATTTCAACCTTATAACTTTTCACTCTACAAAAACAACTCCAAAACGGATGACGATTTCGAGCAGGTTTTAACTAAAAATGACATTACAATACTGTGGAATTATATTGACTGCGGAATTGCAACTGATGGTGTTATCAATCAACTCAATTCCAGTCAATTTACGTTGAATAAATATTGGAATTCGATCAAAAGAATGCCATTCAAGTCTCGGATGGTGAAGTTAATCAAAGCGATCATTTTTCACTACGATAACGATAAAAATAGAATTAGAAATTACATTGATTCTATTTCGGCTATCAGGCAATTGGTTCAAAAGAAAAAACCGTTGGCCATTTTTAGTTTCATCAGAAATATTTTCCCAGTTGCCTTAATGGTTTTAAAAT
>CAZAJH010000227.1:0-3382 GCA_964485385.1 uncultured Flavobacterium sp. | reverse complement strand
AGAAACATACCACAATGGAGAATTTGTTTCTGGCGAAAGCATAAATTACTCCGATGATTCTTTAACAAAGTATACAGAAGTAAAATTGTTGCCCAAGCCCAAAAAAGGGATTGAACATTTCTATAAATTTCTTGAAAATAATTTTGAACTAACTCGAGAGTCCATCAGAAATAACATTCACGGTAAAATTTTAGTCAGTTTTACAGTCCAAAAAGACGGTAGCTTAGGAGATATCGAAATAAGAAAAGGTTTGGGTTATGGTTTAGATGAAGAAGCTATAAGAGTAGTGAAAGAGTATGGCAAATGGATTCCTGCCAAACAAAGAGGAAGAATTGTAAAATGCTCTTTTATGATTCCTATCAGATTGTAATCTCAACGAAAATAAAAACAAAACCCTTGCACTTTTAAAAAATAAAATTACCTTTGCACACGAATTAGGAAAATCCTATTCATACATAATAATCATTTAAATAATATTGGAATGTATTTAACTAAAGAAACTAAAGCTGAAATCTTCGCTAAACACGGAGGAAAAGCTGAAAACACTGGTTCTGCTGAAGGACAAATCGCATTGTTCACATTCAGAATTAACCACTTGACTGAGCATTTGAAAAAAAATCGTCACGATTACAACACAGAGCGCTCGTTAGTAAAATTAGTAGGTAAAAGAAGAAGCCTTTTAGACTACTTGAAGAACAACGACATCAACAGATATCGTGAGATTATCAAAGAATTAGGTATTAGAAAATAATACATAACTTAAGAGGTGCCTGCGCGCCTCTTTTTGTTTAAAAAAATAAAGAAAAGTTTCGGTTTTTCATTGGGTTACAAACAACTACACAACAACACAACTAACCTAATTGTTTAACAGAATTTATTTTATGATTCCAAAAGTAACCCAAGAAACAATCGATTTAGGTGATGGAAGAACCATCCTAATCGAAACTGGTAAATTAGCCAAACAAGCCGACGGTTCGGTTGTCGTTCGATGCGGAGATTGCATGCTCCTTGCAACAGCAGTATCTGCTAGAACTTCAAACCCAGGTGTTGATTTTTTACCTTTAACAGTAGATTACCGTGAAAAATTTGCCGCTGCAGGACGTTTTCCTGGCGGATTTTTCAAGAGAGAAGCGCGTCCAAGCGATAGCGAAGTATTAACCATGCGTTTGGTTGACCGCGTATTGCGTCCGCTTTTTCCAGATGATTACCATGCAGAAACGCAGGTAATGATTCAATTGATGTCGCACGACGAAAATGTAATGCCTGATGCTCTAGCTGGTTTAGCTGCTTCAGCTGCATTAGCTGTTTCGGACATTCCTTTTTACAACTTAATTTCGGAAGTTCGTGTGGCCCGTGTAGACGGAAAATTAGTCATCAACCCGAGTCGTACCGATTTAGAGCGTTCAGACATCGACATGATGATTGGAGCCTCTATGGATTCTGTTGCGATGGTAGAAGGAGAAATGAAAGAAATTTCAGAAGCCGAAATGGTAGAAGCCATCAAGTTTGCTCACGAAGCCATCAAAATTCAAATTCAAGCGCAAGAGCGATTAAGAGCCGCTGTTGGTTCTCCAGCTTACCGCGAATACGAAGGTGAAGTTGAAGATGAAGAGGTGTACAAAAAAGTAAAAGCAGCCGCGTATGACAAATATTATGCTATCGCACAAGAAGCTTCTGCAAAAAGCGAAAGAGGCGAAAAATTCGCTGCTGTAAAGGAAGAAGTAAAAGCGCTTTACACCGAAGAAGAATACGCCGAAAACCCCGATTTAGCTGGGTTGGTTGGTAAATACAACTACAAAACACAAAAAGAAGCAGTACGTAATGTGATTTTAGAAAAAGGCATTCGTTTAGATGGAAGAAAAACAACTGAAATCAGACCTATTTGGTGTGAAACAGATTACTTACCTTCTGTTCACGGATCATCTTTGTTTACCCGAGGTGAAACACAAGCCTTGGCTACAGTAACCTTAGGAACTTCTCGCGAAGCCAATATTATTGACAACGCTTCTGAACAAGGGGAAGAAAAATTCTATTTACACTACAACTTCCCGCCTTTTTCAACTGGTGAAGCCAAACCATTAAGAGGAACCTCTCGCAGAGAAGTAGGACACGGAAACCTAGCCCAACGTGCATTAAAAAATATGGTGCCTGCTGATTGTCCGTATACTATTCGTGTGGTTTCTGAAGTATTAGAATCCAACGGTTCATCATCGATGGCTACTGTTTGTGCTGGAACAATGGCACTAATGGATGCGGGTGTTCAAATGATTAAACCGGTATCTGGTATTGCTATGGGATTGATCACTGACGGACAAAAATTTGCTGTACTTTCAGATATTTTAGGAGATGAAGATCACTTGGGTGATATGGATTTTAAAGTAACAGGGACTGCAGACGGAATTACGGCTTGTCAAATGGACATCAAAATTGATGGATTGCGCTACGATATTATGGAGCAAGCATTGGAGCAAGCACGTGAAGGGCGTATGCATATTTTAGGTAAAATTACAGAGACTATCGCTACACCTAGAACAGACGTTAAAGATCACGCTCCTAAAATCATCACACGAACTATTCCAGGTAACTTTATTGGTGCACTTATAGGTCCAGGCGGAAAAGTAATTCAAGAATTACAAAAAGCTACTGGAACTACGATTGTAATCAATGAAGTAGATGAACAAGGTATTGTTGAAATTTTAGGAACTAATCCAGATGGAATTGCAGCTGTATTAGCCAAAATTGATTCAATTGTTTTCAAACCTGAGGTTGGTGAAGCTTATGAAGTAAAAGTGATTAAAATGCTCGACTTCGGCGCTGTTGTAGAATACACCAAAGCACCTGGTAACGAAGTTTTACTTCACGTTTCAGAATTGGCATGGGAACGCACCGAAAACGTCTCTGACGTAGTTAATATGGGCGATGTGTTCATGGTAAAATACTTGGGCATTGATCCAAAAACGAGAAAAGAAAAAGTGTCTAGAAAACAACTTTTACCTCGTCCACCAAGAGAAGAAAATAGTGCACCAAGAGACAAAAATCAAGCTCCAAAAGAAGGAAATAAAATTACTCCTAAAGGAGAATAATTAAGATTTAAAAGATTTAAAAACCCAACTTGAATAATTGAGTTGGGTTTTTTTATTATTAAACGCAACCTTTTGTTACTCTCTTCATCTATTTATTAAAGAAATCAAACATGAGGATTAATTACAAAATTTTATTAGGTTTATTATTTATACTATTAAGTTTTAATAGTTGTAATGAGTTAGATAAAAATGAACCTGCAGATTTAACAAGAGCTACTATTAGTAAAAACTCTGAACTACATGGTTTACTTGTTTCCTATTTAAATAGAAACGATGACCCAATGGAAGATAAAGTTTGT
>CAZAJH010000226.1:0-3396 GCA_964485385.1 uncultured Flavobacterium sp. | reverse complement strand
TTAAAATTACCCATTTGCAGTAGAATTCATAGTCTAGGTGAAACATTACTGTTACAGCAATGTGAGACCAAACACTTTAATATTTCAGCAGTCGAAACAAACTGTGGTTTTCAACCTTTATTCACCCACAATGAAAAGAATTTCACAGTAGGATCTGATGGATGGTCAATCCACCAATTTTCAAACTGTTTTTGGCAAAACCACATTATAAATTTAAACGGTAAACCTTTTGCATGGGAACACCACAACCAACAGTCAGGTGACTGGATTGAACAAAAACCCAATATTCACAGTCGAAACTTAGATCTAATAGCATATTTCCAAGAAATTCCCTTAAAAGATTACGAATATGAAGTAAAAGCACACCCTGCCCACGATACAATTGACATAGAACAAGTAAATGTACTAAACGACCTAATTGGAAGAATCCAAGAATCGACAAGTAATTCCCTAACTCCAATAGTAATGTCAGAAAAACAATCAAACAACATCAGTTCAGTTTTTTCATGGACCCAATACCTAAAAATAATGGTTTTATCAGTAATTGGATTCATTTTATTTTTGATTTGTGTAAGAATTTTTATAGCCCTGAACCCATTTCCTAAATTGATACAACAAATCCAAAACACCAATAATAAAAGAGAAAGAAAGAAAGATAAAGTTGAAGAAAAAGAACTTGAAACGATAACACCAATGATAGCCCAACCAACAGCCCCAGTTTATCCAAAATTTACAAACAACGAAACTCAAAAATCATTGAACCAAAGCCCTGAACACTCCCACAATCATTGCACTTACGTAGTAGGAAAAGGATTAGTTTGGGAAGATCTATGCCCCTGTGACTCTAACTAAAATTTGATGTATTTTGATTCCCTCTTTTATTTTTTTAACGACCTCCATATTAGTAGCCCACGTAACTCCAGTAAAACTTTTCCCAGACTTAGAATATTTTTCTCTTTATTCCAATGTACCACAACATACCATTGTTAAAATTGTGTATAATTTGAATCATGTAAAAGAAATGGCAACCAAAATCAGCAAGAAGGATATGCCACCAAAAGTACACCAACTGGTGATGATAGACGACGAAATCAACTTAGAAAAATGGCTCACCGAACATCCAATGGATATCGAAACCGAATACAGAAAAGAGACACCGATCCACGCAACTATTCGATACAACGCAATGAAATGCCTGAAAGTCTGCCTAAACTTCGGAGCCGACATTTCATCCATTGGAAAATCTAAAGTAGGAATACTTAAAAAAGCCATTATTCAAAGAAACGAAATTGCTGTGAAAATTATTATCGAGAGTAGTGAACAAAGTGATATCATAAGAGATGATATTTACGATAGATCACTACTTGAAGTTATAATTAGTTTGGATGCTGTCGAAATGCTAAAATTATTGAATAACTCGAGCTTCAACATCTTCATGTTAGACGCAAAAGACGAGTCATCGTTACATTTTGCAACTAACTGGAAAGCTTATAAATGTAAAACATTCCTTTATGGATTAAATCCACCAATGACGACCATCATGCAACCTAGCGACGAATGCACAAATGTCTTTCTCACAACAATGGAAAGAAACGACTACGACGCATTTCGCATGATTGCCTCAAGGGAAGACTTCAAAAATTACGTAAACATTCCCTATACTGGGCAATACGAAGGAAAAACACATCTTCATTTTGCGACAAAATTAGGATTGATAAAAATGGTCGCAATACTTGTCGAAAAAGGTGCAAATATCAATGCACAAGACATCGAGGGTAATACTCCCCTTCATAAAACAACAAATGTAGAAATTGCAAAATTTCTTATCAACAACGGTGCAGACAAAAACATCAAAAATTACAACGATCAAAACCCAGAAGAATTTAACAACATAAATGTGAACCAAAAAACATTGGCAATCTGTCAATGGTATATTTTAACAACGTCACAAGACGAAGAAATTCTCTACAACAAAAAGAATATTAAAGGATACATGTCCTTCATGATTCAAAGACAGCCTCCATCCTTAGAAATCTGCCCTTTTCGGGTACGACAAATTCGCAAACAAAAGAAAAATCTTTGGCAACAAAGACCAGCTAAACAGGTCACGGAGATAGAAGGACATGTTGAAGAGACACAACTCCCATCAATAAAAAAAGGAAAGGAGGAAGACGCATTTTAATGCGTTAAAACATTATATTACAACGTAGTAAGCACAACGCTTTAGCATCGGGTGAAGGATTTTCTTACTATTCACATTTGAAATATTAAGGCCACAAATACTACTGTAGTAGTTGTAACCTTCAGTATAACCTTCAACAAAGGACACACAGAATTAACTTTCCGGGTCGAAGAGGTATAAAAGAAGAGACATGAAGCTAGAAAGCTCACAACAGTTCCAGCAAGCAACATGGCCACTAACAACTCGACAACACCACGAGGACGTCCAGCAACCAGGCAACAAACCAGGTACCGCGAGGAGACATCACCTCTACCGCCACGAGATCTTCAGAACACCGTGGACAACTACAACATCCACGCTTTGGCAGAGGTACCAGCTGTTAATTACGGCAACTACTGGCAAAAACGCCAGGAGTTAATCGACAAATACAAGACGGACGTCCAAAACCTTAAGGACTTCTTCGAAACAAAATCACTGGAGTTATACTGGAAGTTTTACTTCCAGCATTTACAACTCAGTGCACAGCGAGACTTCAACACTGAGGTCAACCGCTGGATGGAGGAGTTAGAAGACTCAACCCTCAAGAAAAAAGAAGCCAGCACTCAAACTCTAATGGTAGTAATCAGGCCGCCGCAACTGGAGCAAACCCAACTGGTTCCAGTCCGACCCAAGTTCGTCCCCATTCAACCAAAACCGATCGAAACAACAACGATCAACAAAGCTCTTCATGGGTCACAACCAGCCATCAGCTTGGGAAGAAGGTATGATTTTCACCCGTATTCACTCCCACAGCAACTTCAAGTAGCCAGAACAACTACTCCACCCGAAGAACCCCAACCGTCAACTTCGACATACGGAAGAAAAACATCAAGACGCCAACGAAGAATGGAGTGGAAGAAAGAACACCCGAATTACTCCTACCCTTCATTCTCATCCTCATCCGGATCAGACACGGAACCCCTGGAAGGATAAGTTTTCATCATGTGTTACCTTTTTATTTTTACTTATGCCCATACATTTTTATACTATGGTGTAATGCATATTTACATTTTCATACTTGGTGTAATGCATATTTACATTTTTATACTTTGGTGAAATGAATATTTACGATTTTTACATTTTTTTAAAATTGCCTCCTTCTTAGTAAAAGGGGAAGGGATGTAATGAGCCGCGTCTAACCAGGACGAAAGCTCGTCACAGACTGCGGTCTCTAG